>JADYYC010000140.1 GCA_020853835.1 Anaerolineales bacterium | reverse complement strand
TTTGGCACCGCGACGACTTTTGACGCCATCTCCCGCGAGGGCGACTACCTGGGGGGCGCGATCGCGCCCGGGATCGGGATCGCAGCCGAAGCGCTCTTTTTGCGCGCCGCCAAGCTGCCACGGGTGGACCTGCAGCGCCCGCCAGCCGCGATCGGGCGCAATACCGTGCACGCCATGCAGTCGGGGCTGCTCTTCGGTTACACCGCCCTGGTGGAGGGCATGGTGGCGCGCTTCCGCGAGGAGCTCGGCCCGGACATGAAAGTGATCGGCACCGGCGGGTTGGCGGAGTTGATCGCCAAAGAGACCGAGGCGCTCAAGATTATCGCCCCCTGGCTGACGCTCGAGGGGCTGCGCATTATTTGGGACCGCAACCATTGACCGCAGGCATGGAGACCCGCGTGCTCTCCGCGGCGTCGCCCGAGGCGTTCGCCCGAGCGCACGAGGCGCTGCGGGACGGCCTGCCCGTCGCCTTTCCGACCGACACCGTGTACGGGATCGGTGCCGACCTGCACAACCCACAGGCAATTGAACAGCTCTTTGCAGTGAAAGGCAGATCAGTTCAAAAAGCGATCGCGGCGCTTTTGGGAGACCCCGCCGCGCTGAGCGAGGTGGCTGCGTCGCTCAACCAGGCCGCGCTGCGCCTGGCGGAGCGGTTCTGGCCCGGCGCGCTGACGATCGTCGTCCAACGGCGCCTCGACCTGCCCGACAACCTCTCGTCTGACCTGACGATCGGGGTGCGCATGCCCGATCACCCGGTCGCGTTGGCGCTGCTGCGCCTGACAGGCCCCCTGGCAGTGACTTCGGCCAACCTATCGGGCGGCGCAAACACGACCACGGCCCAGGAGGTGTTGGATCAGCTCCGGGACAGGATCCCCCTGATCCTGGATGGCGGGCGCACGCGGGGCGGGCAGCCTTCAACGGTCGTGGACTGCACGACAGACGAGCCGCGCATCCTGCGGGCCGGGCCCGTCACGCCCGAAATGATCGCCACGGCGCTGGCATAGATAAACGCTTCTAATAGAACCTTCAGGGAGGCTTCATCCAGGACTTAGCTGGATGTGTATAATAACAATCAGCATTCTCCTCACTCAAAAAACCGCGTTCTAGGATGGAGTGGCAGCCCGCCTGAAGCGCGGTTTTTGTTTTACCTATCCTTCGTGGAGCGTGGTTTCGATGGGATAAAGCGGCAGCACAACATGAAACTGGCTGCCGGGATACTCCTGCTCGTTGTAGCCGGGGCTCTCCACCCAGATTTTCCCCTGGTGCGCCTCGACGATCCCGCGCGCGATCGAGAGGCCCAGCCCGGGGCCGCCGCCCTTGAACTTGTTGCGCCCCGAGGAGTGCAGCGCCGCTTCGCCCCCTTGATAAAACTTGATGAACACCAGGTCGCGGAACTCCGGATCGATTCCGATGCCGGTGTCGCTGATGATCACCTCGACGCCGCCCACCGGCAGGTCTGCGCCGTTTGGCGGGAGCGATCCGCCGCAGATCGTGATTTTGCCCTCGTCGGGGGTGTATTTGATGGCGTTGATCAGGATGTGTTGGAAGGCTTTGCGCAGGCCGGGCACGTCGGCCATCACGGGCGGCAGGCGTTCGAGGTCTTTGACCTCGATGACCTGGCGGCGCTGGAGGGCGTCCTGGCGCATGTCGTCATGCACCATCTGGATCAAACGGTGGATGGAAACCTGCTGCAAGTCGAGCTGCATGAGGCGCGAGTCGATGCGCGCCATGTCCAACATACTTTCAACGATCTTATCCAGCCGCTGGATGCCAGCTTTGAGGTTGGTCAAGAGGCTCTTATAGTAGGGGTTTTGCTGCAACTCCGGCTCATCGAACAACAACTGCCCCGCGCCGCTGATCAGCGTCATGGGCGTGCGCAGCTCGTGGGTCGCGATGGTGAGGAAATCCGACTTGGATTGGTCGAGCCGTTCGAGGTGGCGGTTGGCCTGGCGGAACTGCTCATTGAGCCGGACCGATCCCTCGTAAAGGCGGGCGTTTTCCAGCGCCACCGCCGTCTGACCCGCGAGGGTGCTCAAAAACGCCAGGTCGCGCTCGCTGTATGCCCGTCCCGAGTCCTTCGGGCCAACCGCAAGCAGCCCGATCCACTCGCTTTTAGAGTAGATCGGCGCATAGGCTTCCGCTCCCAGTTGCGAGAGCCAATCGAGGCTGCGGTGCGGGTCGGTTTGGAACGTGGGCAGCTTACTCAATTCCTGATGGGTGACCGGGCCGGTTTCGGAGGCAAAATAATCCACCAACGCGCAGCCCACCGTACACCTTCCGACCGGTGGGATGATGTCGCCCATGCCCTTTGCGCCGCGCAAGATCTTCGTCCCGCTCGCGGAGGGGTCGGGGTCGTCTTCTACCAGGAAGAGATAGCCGCGCCGGATTTCGAGGTACTCGCTCGCGGTTCCAACCGCGACGGTCGCCAGCAGGTTAAGATCCAGCATGTTGGTGATGCTCAGGCTGTACTGGCGCAGCAGCTCTGTGAGCGCCTCCGATGAGCTGGTTTCGTCTTCGAGGAAGCGCTTTTTGAGCCAGGCAGCCCCCGGATTGACCAGCAGCACCAACAGGAGGGCCAGCAGCAGCGCGATCCAGGCCGGTTTGATCTGCGTCCAACGCCGGCTGACGCTCAGCGCCAGCAAGGCTGCGGCAAAGATAAAGAGCGCCGAGAAGGCGGCCAGAATGATCTGGTCCAGCCGGCGGCGCAGGCGCGCGTCCAGTTCGGGCAGCCTGGGCATCAAAATGATGGCCGTGGCTGCCAGGCCCCCGCCCACCCGCGCCGCGTCTCCAGCGATCAGGTTGCCGCTGAACAGCAATCCATCGCCCAGGGCGGTGAGCAGCAAGGGGGCCAGCCAGTAGGCGGCTTCAACCGAGTAAGGGGAGACCTTCCGGTAGGTTCTAAGGGTCATGAGCGCCGACCCGCCGATGAACACCGCCCAACCGGCTAACAGCAGCGCCACGGTCAGCAGGTTTAGATATTCGGGCCAGGCGGCCGGCAGGTCGAGGAACTTAAGCGCCAGCCAGCCCGCCAGCTTCAACAGGATCACAAAGGCGATCCAGGCGGCCCCAAAGACCGGCCAGACCCGCCAGGGGCCGCGCTCACCCATGACGGCCCGCGTCAGGAACAAAAAGAAAAGCCCCAGCACAACCAGGCCGGTCAAGGCGGGGCTCAACAGCGGCAATTCCGCCGCAAGGCTGAGCGCGCCGCCCCGCTCGAGCGCCGCGGCGGCGCTCCAGACCAGGGACAGCGCCAGGTAAAGCACGCCAAAACGCGCGGCTGGCGAACGCAGCCTGCTCCGAAAGGCGAGCGTCACCGCTGCCAGGGCATAGAACGCCCCGGCGATCAGCGCTGAGATGACTTCGATACTTGAGCTTTGCATCATGGAGACTGCCGGAGAACCGGCCCCCTGGCTTTAACGCTTCTTCTCTTGTAATCTGTTCAGAGCTGGCTGGGCTGCATCGTTATTTGCCAGGCAGGCGCCGCATGCCAGCGCGGCGCCGACGATCCCCGCCTCGTTGAGCAGGGTCGCCAGGACGAGCTCGGTCGGGACATCCAGGTAACGGCCGAATTTATCGTATTTGCTGCTGATCCCGCCCCCCAGGATGATGAGATCCGGTGAATGCAGCTTACAAAGCGTGTTCAGATATCTGTTGAAGCGCCCACCCCACTTCTTCCAGGAGAGTTTTTCTCTTTTCCTGGCCGCATCGGAGGCGCGCGATTCGGCGTCTTCGCCACCGATCTCGATATGCCCCAGCTCTGCGTTTGGCAGCAGGCGCCCATCTATGAAAAGCGATGTCCCCAGCCCGGTGCCGATCGTCACCACCAGGACCACGCCGCGGCGGTCTTTTCCGGAACCGAACGTCACCTCAGCCAACCCGGCAGCGTCGGCGTCGTTGACCACGCAGGTCGGGCAGCCAGTCTTTTCAGCGATTATCTCTGCGGTATGATAGCCAACCCACTTCTTCGAGACGTTGGCAGCCGAGAGCGTCACGCCGTTGCGCACAACCCCGGGAAAGCCGCAGCCGATCGGCCCGGTCCACTGAAAATTCTGGGCGATTGTGGTAACGATGTCGATCATCGGCTCCGGCCTGGCAGATGGGGGCGTGGGCAGCCTCAGGCGCGGGGCAAGCATCTGACCCGTCTCTGTTTCCACCGGGGCGCCTTTGATTCCAGAACCGCCGATATCGATGCCAAGTATTTTCATCCAGACCTCCAACACCTTTCTTAGCAAGCTGCGCTATCAAGGAGCGGTTTGATTATATCCTCATTCGGGCGGTTCGATCCAGAAAATTATCTCAAAGGGGCGCAGGAGCGGTTTTTACCGGCCAAAAAGCGCGCTTTTGGATTGACAAGTCATCCAGGTGATCGTAAAATCTCAATTCAAGAGTACTGCGGTCTGATTTGCCTTATCAGCCGGATCATCGAACACCCATTCTCAGGAGGAAACATGGAACAGCCCGCTAATAACCAGAAAGAGCCCTCTTTCTATTACCCCGACTCCGACCTGGCCGCAGCCGCCCAGGTGCAGGAATACGAAGCGCTCTATAAAGAATCCATTCAAGACCCCCAGGCGTTCTGGGCCGCGCGGGCCAATGAGCTGGTATGGTTCCAACCCTGGGAGAAGGTGCTGGACGACAGCAACCCACCGTTTTACAAGTGGTTTGTAGGGGGGCGCACCAATATCGTCTACAACGCCCTGGACCGCCACATGCACTCCTTTCGGAAGAACAAGCTCGCCCTGATCTGGGAGGGCGAGCCGGGAGATGTGCGCACTTATTCTTATTTTGCCCTCAACCGTGAGGTGTGCAAGTTTGCGAACGTGCTGCGCAGCATGGGGGTGAAGAAAGGGCAGATCGTGACGATCTACCTGCCCCGTCTGCCCGAGCAGATTATCGCCATGCTGGCCTGCGCCAAAATCGGCGCGCCGCACAGCGTCGTCTATGGCGGTTTTAGCGTGGAGGCGCTGGCCGAGCGCATCGAGGACGCCCAAAGCCGGGTGCTCATCACGGCAGACGGCGGGTGGATGCGTGGAAAAGTGGTGCCCTTGAAGGATATCGCCGATGAGGCCATGGCGCGCCAGCCGACGATCGAAGCCTGCATCGTCGTGCAGCGCACCGCCCAGCCGGTGTATATGGAACCGGGCCGGGATTACTGGTATCACGAGTTGATGGGGCTGCCGATCTCGAATACGGAATGCAGCACCGAATCGATGGATGCGGAGGACCCTCTCTTTGTCCTCTACACTTCGGGCACGACCGGACGCCCAAAGGGGATCCTGCACACCCACGGCGGCTACATGGTTCACACCTACACGACCCTGAAATACGTTTTCGACCTCAATGACGAGGACCGCTACTGGTGCGCCGCCGACCCAGGCTGGGTCACCGGACACAGCTATATTGTTTACGCGCCCCTGATCAACGGGGCGACCTCGTTCCTGTACGAAGGCGCGCCCAACCACCCCTACCCCAACCGCTGGTGGCGCATGATCGAGCAGTATGGGATCACCATCCTGTACGCCGCCCCGACCGCCATCCGCGGCCTGATGCGCTTTGGCGACAACTGGGCCAACCGTCACAACCTGTCCAGCCTGCGTCTTTTAGGCAGCGTTGGAGAGCCAATCAACCCCGAAGCCTGGCGCTGGTATTACAACGTGATCGGCAAAGGGCGCTGCCCGATCATGGACACCTGGTGGCAGACCGAGACCGGCGGGTTTATGATCAACCCGCTGCCGATCACGCCGCTCAAGCCGGGCTCGGCCACACTCCCCTTCTTCGGGATCGAGGCGGACGTCGTGGACGAACACGGCAAGCCCGTTCCGGCTGGCGAGGAGGGCTATCTGGTCATCCGCAAGCCCTGGCCGGGCATGCTGCGGACGCTCTTTCGCGATCCGGAGCGTTACAAGACGCAATACTGGTCCAAGTTCAAGAACCTGTACCAGACCGGCGACTCTGCCCGGAAAGATGCGGACGGCTATTTCTGGATCATCGGGCGCATGGACGACGTGATCAAAGTGAGCGGTTATCGCCTGGGCACCGCCGAGGTCGAGAGCGCGCTGGTGAGCCACCCCGACGTGGCGGAGGCGGCCGCGATCGGCCTGCCACACGAGATCAAGGGCAACGCCATCCACACCTATGTCTTGCTACGCAGTGGGGTCGAACCGAGCGACAAGCTCATGGAGGAGCTGCGCAACCACGTTGCGCACGAGATCGGACCAATCGCCAAGCCCGAGACGATCACATTTGTCGACAGCCTGCCGAAGACGCGCAGCGGCAAGATCATGCGGCGGCTGCTGCGCGCGCGAGCCCTGGGCCTGCCTGAAGGAGATCTCAGCACCTTAGAAGATTAGCGGCAGGCGTAGCGTCGGTTATAATATCCCGCCTGGAGGCAATACCATGCACAATCACAACGGTCGCTTTCAGGCGGTCGTCTTTGACTTTGGCGGGGTTTTAATCGACTGGGACCCGCGCCACCTGTACCGGAAGCTCTTCAACGGCGATGACCAGGCGGTCGAGCGCTTTCTACAGGAGATCAACTTTTTTGAATGGAACCTGAAGCAAGACGCGGGCCGTTCGTTCGAGGAAGCCGTCGCGGAGGCCTGCCAGCGCTATCCGCAACACTGTGAGCTGATCCGGGCGTACGACGAGCGCTACGACGAATCCATTTCGGGGCCGATCTGGCCGACGGTGGAGGTCCTGCGCGAGGTGAAACAGGCGGGCTACCCGCTCTACGCGCTGAGCAACTGGCCGGACGGGAAGTGGCAGCGGACGCGCCCCCGGTTTGAGTTTTTCGACTGGTTTGACGATATCGTGATCTCGGGTGAAGTCGGGCTGGCCAAGCCCGACCCGGAAATTTTCCGCCTGCTGGTGAAACGGATCGGTTATGCGCCGGCGAGTTGTCTGTACATCGACGATGCGCCTCACAACATCGTCGTGGCGGAGGGGCTTGGGTTTCAAGCACACCATTTCGAAACGGCCGGGAAGCTGAAAGCCGTCCTGAAAGAGCTGGGGATCCTTTAGCTCGCGAATCTCATTGACCCCCGCCGCGCTTTGTGGCATAATCTCGCCAATCTGAAACGCACAGGCGATGATGGAAACGAGTAAGCCGGAACCGACCTGCCAGCGAACCCGGGCAGTGGTGCAAGCCGGGTTTGGTCGCCCTGCTGAAAATCCTTCCGGAGCCGCAAGCTGAAATAGGGATTGGCCTACCAGGCGATCCTTAGAATAGGTGCGC
>JADYYC010000139.1 GCA_020853835.1 Anaerolineales bacterium | reverse complement strand
GTGGACCTGAGCGAACTGACAGCAGACGGCCGCGTTCAATTTACGGGATATCTTGACGATATCCGGCCCGTGGTGGCGCAAAGCTGGGCCTGCGTCGTCCCGCTGCGCATCGGGGGCGGGACGCGCTTGAAAATCCTGGAGGCGATGGCGCTGCGCACGCCAGTTGTCAGCACCTCGAAAGGCGCTGAGGGGCTTGGCGCGCAGGACGGGGTGCATTTGTTGATCGCAGATGAACCGCACGCCTTCGCCGAACAGGTTGTTCGTTTGTTGAATTCACCTGAGCTGCGCGAGAACCTGGCCCAAAACGCGAGGCAGCTTGTGGAGGAGAAATTCCGCTGGCCGGTGATCGAGCAGGATTTTTGCGCCAAAGTGGAAGAAACCGTAAGCAGAAATTAATGTTCGTTTGACCCAGAAAAAGGATATTATTAGAATACAGGCAATTAATCCAGCCGTGACGACCGAAGACAGGAAACACATTCAAGAGATCTCGATGGGACGCGAGGACAGAAAACCCCTTCACAGCCGCACAGAGCATCCTGGCTCGAACCCGCAAGCCGGGCGCGGGGGGCTGGCGGACCTGCTGCCGGACTGGGCGGTCCAACGGTCGGAAGTATTCAACCTGCCCGCCCCTCTCACTTTGGGGCTGATTGCGCTGGCGCTGTTAGCTGCGGTTCTCTCACCGCTCCTGGCAGACAATACGCGCCTCGCCATGGCTATCGGCTTCGGGATCGTCGGGCTTGGAGCGGTTTTACTGCTGCATAGGTGGCCCATCCTCGGCCTAGCCAGCATCGGCTTTCTCAGCCTGGTTGTCCCATTTTCGATCGGCACCGGTTCGGAAACGGGGATCAACATCACGGCCATCCTGATCATCGTCATGACCGGCCTGTGGCTGCTCGACATGATCGCGTTCCAGCGCAGAATCCAACTGCTGCCGTTCAAACCAGTTTTCGCCGTTTTCGCCCTGTGCGTTGTCGCGTTCGTGGCGTTTGCGTTTGGACAGCTCAACTGGTTCCCCACCCGGGCGGCCCCGATCACAGCGCAGATCGGTGGCTTGATGATTTTCATCCTGTCCGCCTGTGCCTTCCTTCTTTACGCGCACCAAATCAAATCCGAAAACCAACTCAAATGGGTCGTCCTGGTTTTTTTTATTGCTGGATTTGCGAATATCACCTTGCGCGGGTTTGATTTCTTAAGGCCCTATATTTTCAAAATCTTCGTGCGTGAAGCGGTGCTCGGAGCCATGTTCCTGAACTGGCTGATTGCCCTGGCGGCTGGTCAGGCTTTGATCAACCACAAGCTCCCCGCATTCTGGCGCATCCTGCTGTTAGGCCTGATCATCCTGTTTTTCTACCAACACCTGACCAAGAACCGCGACTGGACCTCAGGATGGCTGCCGGCCTTGATCTCACTGATGGTTGTGGTGCTCATTTACCGCCCGCGATTGGGGGCGCTGCTGGGCGTACTCGGATTGGTCATCCTGCTGGCGACCCCTATGGTGATATCCGGTTTGATGAACGAAGGGGATAACACCTACAGCATTCTGACGCGCCTGGAAGCCTGGAAGATTTTGTGGGAGATTATCAAAGTCAGCCCTCTGCTTGGGGTGGGGATGGCCAACTATTACTGGTATACGCCGTTGTTCAGGATCCTCGGCTACCGCGTCAGCTTCAATTCCCACAATAACTACGTGGACATCGCGGCCCAGACCGGGCTGATCGGGCTGGTCGTTTTCGTCTGGCTGCTTTGGGAGATCTGGCTGGTCGGCTGGAATACCCTCAAAAAAGCGCCCGAGGGTTTCCCAAGAGCCTACGTGGCGGGCGCCCTGGCGGGCCTGGTTGGGACCGCGGCTGCGGGGATGTTGGGCGACTGGATCCTGCCATTCGTGTACAACGTCGGTCTGCCGGGTTTTCGGGCGAGCGTGTTCACCTGGGTATTTCTTGGCGGCTTGTTGGCAATGGGGAGGCTTTACCTGCTCCCATCCGGCGCAGGTGAGACGGTTTCGGCCCCATGACAGCCTTATCGATCATGATCGTGAATTGGAACACGGGACAGGCGCTGCTCAACTGCCTGGAGTCGATCTTCGACAACCCACCGGACCAGCCCTTCGAGGTCATCCTGGTGGATAACGCCTCGAGCGACGGGTCGGCCCACGCGGCCGAACTGCGATACCCACAGGCTCATGTCATCCACAGCCCCACCAACCGCGGTTTTGCGGGCGCCAACAACCTCGCGTTCGAGCAGGCTGGCGGCGAGTTCATGCTCCTCTTGAACCCGGATACGGTTGTTTATCCGGGGGCGCTCCAGACGCTGGTCAATTTCCTCGAAGAGAACCCCAAAGCCGGCGCGGCGGGGGCCATGCTTTTGAACCCCGATGGTTCGCTCCAGCCTTCATGTTCCCCGGAACCCACCCTGGGGAGGGAATTCATGCGCCTCTTTCACATCAAAGGCGTGCGCCCCGACGGGTACTACGAAATGAGCGATTGGGATACCAGTTCCCCCCGCCGCGTGGACACCCTGCTAGGCGCCTGCCTGATGGTGCGCCGAGAGGCGCGCCATCAGACCGGCCTCATGGACGAGGCTTTCTTCATGTACTCCGAAGAGGTGGATTACTGCCGCCGCTTGAGGCAAGCGGGCTGGGAGATCTACTGGGTCCCGCAAGCCAGGATGGTGCACCTGGGCGGGCAGAGCACGCACCAGGCGGCTTCAAAAATGTTCTTGCAGCTCTACCTGGCGAAAGTACAGTATTTCCGCAAGCACCACGGGCGCCTGGCGGCCCTGCTCTACAAGCTCATCCTGTTCGGCGCGGGGGCGGCGCGCCTGGCGGTGGCGCCGCTGACCTGGCTCCGGCCCTCCAGCCGTTCCGACCGGCAGCGGGCGCTCATCGATAACTACCAGAAGCTGCTCAAAGCGCTTCTGGGGATGTGATACTATTTTCTTGAGGATAGAAATGACCATTGAAGCCCAGATCAAGGATTATATTGCCAAGAACCTGCTTTTCAGCAGCGACGGGTATAAGTACCCCGACGACGCCTCTTTTATCGACGAGGGGATCGTGGATTCGCAGGGTGTGATGGACCTGGTGTTCTTTGTCGAGGAGAATTTCAACATCCAGGTGCAGGACAGCGAGATCGTCCCCGAAAACTTCGATTCGATCCAAAAAATGACGGCTTATATCCAGAGGAAACAAGCCGCGGGATGACCCAGCATCAGGCACGCCTCGTCCAGGAATTTCTGGAGCACAGCGCCGAGCGCCTGCCGGACAAAGTCGCGTTGATCTGCGAGGGCCGGCGGTTGACCTATGCCGAGCTCGACCGCATGGGGAACAGGCTGGCGAACGCGCTGATCGTGGGAGGTTTCGAACGCGGCGACCGGCTGGCGATTTACCTGCCGAACTCGGTCGCCGCCGTGGTCGGGATTTTCGCCGCGCTCAAGGCCGGCGGCGCCTTTGTGGTCATCAATTCCACCACAAAGCGCGACAAGCTGGTCCAGATTCTGAACAACTGCCGGGCGTCCGCGCTGGTGACGGGCGGGCGCAACCTGGCGCTGGCCGGCAGCGCCCTGGCGACCACCCCGCATCTGCGCACGGTCGTCGTTGCTGGCGCGGCCTCGAACG
>JADYYC010000138.1 GCA_020853835.1 Anaerolineales bacterium | reverse complement strand
GCGATTCGAGCTTGGTCAGGTCGATGTCGCGCAGCGCAAACACGCTCAGCGCCTTGAACATCGCCCCAGGCTGGTTGCGGAGCGTGAACACGATCGAGGTCTTGGCGTCGCCCTCGGGCGAGACCGGCTCGCGGGCGATCGCCAGGAAGCGGGTGTAGTTGGAGGGGTCGTCCTCGATGCCCTCGTCGAGCACCTCCAGCCCGTACACCGCCGCAGCGTGGCGCGAGGCGATCGCGGCGGTCGCCGGGTCGCCCGATTCGGCCAGGAGCTTGGCGCTCCCGGCGGTATCGTAAGCCGCCCGGGTGGGCAGGCGGTGCTTTTTAAGGTAGCCCTCGCACTGTGCCAGCGCCTGGGGGTGGCTGAGCACCTGGCGGATCGCCTCGCGCTCGGCGCCCGGCAGCCCGATCAGGCAGTGGCGCACGCGCAGAAAGCGCTCACCCACGATGTGGAGCGAGTGGCGCATGAACAGGTCGTAGTTGCGGTGGATGCTGCCGGCGAGCGAGTTCTCCACCGGCACCAGCCCGCGCTCGGCCTCCCCGTTCTCGACCGCCTCGAACACCATGTCGAACGATTCGCAGGGCAGGCCGGTCATCTCGGAGCCGAAATGCTCCAGCGCGGCCGCCTCGGAGTAGGCGCCGTGCTCGCCCTGGAACGCCACACTGAGCGCCGCGCTCAACGCAGGCCTCCCTGTGGCGCGGGTTGTCCCGCGCGCTCAGTAGAAATACTTTTTGTCAATTTGGTTTTTTCTCCTTCCGGTTTTTTTTTGGTTCAGACTTCCGAAGTCTCGCAGACTTCGGAAGTCTGGATGTGTGCCTATCTCTGTCATTTTGAAGGGCGCCGGGGTTGCGCCCTCACCCCGGCCCTGGCGGCGGGCTGTGCCATCACCCCGTCCCTCTCCCGCAAGCGGGAGAGGGGGCCATCCCGTCGTTTCGACGAGCGCAGCGAGGAGAAATCCTGGGTATCAAACCCCAGGGTTTCTCACCGCCTACCGCGAGCGCCGGGGTAGTACCCTCACCCCGTCCCTCTCCCGGGGGGAGAGGGGGCGCGCTGTCATTTCGACGAGCGCCGCGAGGAGAAATCCTGAACACCAAACCCCAGGGTTTCTCACCGCCTGGCGGCGGGCTGGCCCTCACCCCAGGCGCCGCCCTCACCCCAGCCCTCTCCCGGGGGGAGAGGGGGCCCGCGCTGTCATTTCGACGAGCGAAGCGAGGAGAAATCCTGGATGCCAAACCCCAGGGTTTCTCACCGCCTGGCGGCGGTTCGAAACGACAGGATGGGTCAGAGGCGCTCCAGCACCGCCCGGGTCATCTCATGGGTGGAGAGGGTTCCGCCCAGGTCGCGCGTGCGCGCGCCGGACGCGAGCGCCCCCCACACCGCCTGCTCGACCAGCCACGCCTCTTCCTCCAGGCGCAGCGAGTACCGCAGCAGCAGCGCCGCGCTCAATATCGCCCCGAGCGGATTGGCGATTCCCTGCCCGGCAATATCGGGCGCCGAACCGTGCACCGGCTCGTACAGCCCCGGCCCGCCATCGCCCAGCGAGGCCGAAGGGAGCAGCCCCATCGAGCCGCACAGCACCGCAGCTTCGTCGGTGAGGATGTCGCCAAAGGTGTTCTCGGTCACGATCACGTCAAAGGCGGACGGGCGGGTCACCAGGCGCATCGCGGCGGTGTCGACCAGCACGTGTTCGAGCGCCACCTGGGGAAAATCGCGGGCGGTTTCGAGCGCCACCTGGCGCCACAGCCGCGATGACTCGAGCACGTTGGCTTTGTCCACCGAGGCCAGCTTTTTGCGCCGCCCCAGCGCGAGGCGGAAGGCCAGCTCCACCACCCGCCGCACCTCGTAATCGAAATAAGCCATGGTGTCCACCGCATAGCGCCGCCCGTCGCGCACCTCGTGGGTTTTTGGTTCGCCAAAGTAAAGCCCGCCGGTCAGCTCGCGCACCACGAGCAGGTCCACCCCCTCCAGGCGCTCGGGGCGCAGCGGGGAGGCGTCCAGCAGGGAGGGGTGCAGGCGCACCGGGCGCAGGTTGGCAAAGACGCCAAGCGCCTTGCGCAGGCGCAGCAGCCCCCCCTCGGGGCGCACGGGGGCGAGCGGGTCGTCCCACTGCGGTCCGCCCACCGCGCCCAGCAGCACCGCGTCCGCGGCCAGGCAGGCCTGAAGAGTCTCGTCGGTGATGGGCGTGCCGTGCCGGTCGATGGCACACCCCCCCATCAGGCGCTCTTCAAAGTGAAACTGGCGTCCACAGCGGCGGGCGACCGCGTCGAGCGCCTGCACCGCCGCCTGTGTCACCTCGGGGCCGATCCCGTCGCCGGGCAGCAATACGATCCGGGCTGTGTGTGGCTGATCGCTCATGCGGCCGCCTCGCCGCTCAGCGCCAGCCCGTACTCGACCGAATCGGCGAGGGCGCGCCAGCTTGCCTCGATGATGTTGGCGCTCGCCCCCACCGTGCTCCAACGCTTCTTGCCGTTGCGCGTGTCGATGAGCACGCGGGTGGTGGCGCCCGTGCCGTTTTCGCCGTCGAGGATGCGCACCTTGTAGTCCGCCAGGTGGAACTCGCCCAGGCGCGGGTAGATCGGCAGCAACGCCTTGCGCAGCGCCGAATCGAGCGCGTTGACCGGCCCGTTGCCCTCGGCCGCGGTGTGGAGCACTTCGTCGTCTACGCGCACTTTGACCATCGCCTCGGCGAAGATGCCGCGCCCCTGGCGGTGCTCGACGTTCACCTGGAAATCGACCAGTTCGAAGGGCGGTTTGTAGTCGGGCTGCTGGCGGGCGAGCATCAGCGCCACCGAGGCCTCCGCAGCCTCGAACGAGAAGCCCTGCGCTTCAAGCTCTTTGATCTCATTGAGCACCCCCACCGCCGCCTGCCCGGCTCCCAGGTCGATCCCGTACTCCTCGGCCTTGCTGAGCAGGTTGCCGCGCCCCGAAAGCTCGGAAACGACCACGCGCGACTGGTTGCCGACCAGCGCCGGGTCGATGTGCTGATACGACATCCCCGAGCGGCGCAGCCCGGCCACGTGCAGCCCGGCTTTGTGCGCAAAGGCCGACTTGCCCACGTAGGCCTGGTAATCGTCGGGCGCGAGGTTGGCGACTTCGGCGACAAAGTAGGCCGCCTCGCTCAGCCGCCTGAGTTGGCCTTCGGGCAGCGCCCGCAGCCCCAGTTTGAGCTCCAGGCTGGGGATGATCGAGCACAGGTTGGCGTTCCCGCAGCGCTCGCCATAGCCGTTGATCGTGCCTTGCACATGCACGGCCCCGGCGCGCACCGCGGCGAGCGAGTTCGCCACCGCGCACTCGGCGTCGTTGTGGGCATGGATGCCAAGCGGGGCGTCGAGCGATTGGCGCACCTGGCGCACGATGCGCTCGATCTCGTCGGGGAGCGTGCCGCCGTTGGTATCGCACAGCACGAGCGTCTCGGCGCCGCCGCGCTGGGCCGCCCGCAGCGTCTCGAGCGTGTAATCGGGGTCGAGCTTGTAGCCGTCGAAGAAGTGCTCGGCGTCGTAGACCACGCGCCGCCCTTCGCTCCGCAGGTAAGCCAGGCTCTGCTCGATCATGCGCAGGTTTTCATCCAGCGTGGTGCGCAGCACCTCGCGCACGTGCATGGTCGAGCTCTTGCCGACCACGGTGCAGACCTGCGTCTCGGCCTGGATCAGCGCCTGCAGGTTGGGATCGTCTTCGGGCAGGGCGTTGGCGCGGCAGGTGGAGCCGAAGGCGCAGATCAGGGCGTGCTTCCATTCCATGTCGCGGGCGCGCTCGAAGAACTCGGCGTCCTTGGGGTTGGAGCCGGGCCAGCCGCCCTCGATAAACGCCATCCCCAGCCGGTCCAGCCGGCTGGCGATGCGCAGCTTATCGGCGCTCGACAGCGACAGCCCCTCGCGCTGCGTACCGTCTCTCAATGTTGTGTCGTAGATCTGAATGTCCAGCATACCAACTGCCTCCCGCGGCCGTGCCGCAATTTACCTGATAATTTTTCTCCAGACTTCCGAAGTCTCGAAGACTTCGGAAGTCTCATCCCGCGGCCATCCGGCGCTCATACGCCTCGATCTGCTCGCTAAAGCCCAGGATGTAGCCCAGCTCGTCCACGCCGTTGAGCAGGCAGGTCCTGGCAAACGCGGCGATGGGAAAAGAGGCCGTCCGACCGTCGGGCAGACGCAGCGTCTGCTCGCGCAGGTCGATCAGCACCCGCGCCGCAGGGTCGGCGGACTGCTCGACGAGCGCCCGGTGCGTCTGGGCGTCCACCTCCACCGGCAGCAGCCCGTTTTTCAGGGCGTTGTTGCGAAAAATGTCGGCAAACGAGGTCGAGATCACCGCCCGCAGCCCAAAGCCGGTCAGCGCCCAGGGAGCGTGTTCGCGCGACGAGCCGCAGCCGAAGTTATCGCCCGCGAGCAGCGCCTGCGCCCCCTGGCGTTCGGGCCGGTTGAGCGGAAAGTCCTCCCGCGGGGTCCCGTCGGGGTGGAAGCGCCAGTCGGCGAAGAGCGCCTCGCCCATCCCGGCCTTGTCGGTCGCCTTCAAGAAGCGGGCGGGGATGATCTGGTCGGTGTCGATGTTGTCCACCAGCAGCACGTGCAGGGTTGATTCAAGCTGATCGAAAGATGGCATAACCGGCCTCACATAAAGGTGCGCGCATCGGCGACCGCGCCGCGGATGGCGCTGGCGGCGGCGGTGAGCGGGCTGGCGAGGAAGGTGCGCCCGCCAGGGCCCTGCCGCCCTTCGAAGTTGCGGTTGCTCGTGCTGACCGCGGTCTGCCCCGGCTCGAGCCGGTCGCCGTTCATGGCGATGCACATCGAGCAGCCCGCCTGGCGCCACTCGGCGCCGGCCTCGATGAACACCCGGTCCAGCCCTTCGGCTTCGGCCTGGCGGCGCACCCCACCGCTGCCGGGCACCACGAGCATGCGCACGTTGGGGGCCACCTTGCGCCCGCGCAGCAGGCTCGCCGCCGCCCGCAGGTCGGCAAGGCGCCCGTTGGTGCAGCTCCCCAGAAACACCACGTCGACCGGGTGGCCGAGCAGCGGCTGACCGGGCTGCAAACCCATGTAGCCGAGCGCCTTTTCGAGGGCGGCGCGCTCGCGCAAATCGGCGAACGACTGCGGGTCGGGCACCCGCCCGCTGATCGCCATCCCCATGCCGGGGTTGGTGCCGTAGGTGATCATCGGCTCGAGGCGCGAGGCGTCGAGCGTCACGGTCTGATCGTAACTCGCCCCGGGGTCGCTGGGGAGCTTGCGCCAGCGCATAAGCGCCTCGTCCCAGGCCTGGCGGCGCGGGGCGTAGTCGCGCCCGCTCAGGTATTCGAAGGTCACGTCGTCGGGGGCGACCATGCCGGCGCGCGCCCCGCCTTCGATGGACATGTTGCAGAGCGTCATGCGCCCTTCCATGTCGAGCGCCTGCACGGCCGGCCCGGCGTACTCGAAGACGTACCCGGTCCCGCCGCCCACGCCGATCTGGGCGATGAGGGCGAGGATGAGGTCCTTGGCGCTCACCCCCGGCGACAGCCGCCCGTCGATCTGCACGCGGCAGGTGCGCGGTTTGTTCTGCAGCAGACACTGCGTTGCGAGCACGTGTTCCACCTCGCTCGTGCCGATGCCGAACGCCAGCGCCCCGAACGCGCCGTGGGTGGCGGTGTGGCTGTCGCCGCAGACGATGGTCATGCCGGGCTGGGTCAGCCCCAGCTCGGGCCCGATCACGTGGACGATGCCGCGCTGCGGGTG
>JADYYC010000137.1 GCA_020853835.1 Anaerolineales bacterium | reverse complement strand
GCGAGGCGCCTTCGGTAGTTTGATCCAGCGTGGGGGTCTCGAAAGATTCCTCTGGCTGAGGAGTTTCTGGTTCGACGGGCGGCTCTCCAGCGGGTTCAACAAACGGGGAGGGCTGCTGTGCATCTTCGGTCTTCGCTCTTGACGGAAATCGAAGCTGTTCGGTTTGCGCCGGGTGCTCGGACAAAGCGGGGAGCGCGTCTGGAGACGTGCCGGTTTCATCTTCGAACGGTAATTTCGCAGCCGAGATCTCTTCAATTTCTTCTTCGCTCAGTTCACGCGCGATCTCTTCTGTTTGAACCGGCTGAGATATGACCGGTTCGGATGTGGTTGCGTCGAGCAGCCAATCCGGGAGCTCCGAGGTTTCGATTTCTGACGGCTGTCCGCTGCCACTCGCTACGTTCGTTGGTTGTGTTTTGGAGGTCGGCTCGGCATCTTCTGATAGTAGAGCTGTTACAGGGCTTGGCTCAACTTCTTTTTCAGGCGTTTGCACGACCACGGGCGGGGGGACGGGCGCGGTTTTTCGTCTCTTTCGCGAGCGAGAGATGATCAAAATGATTAACAGAATAACCAATAAAATTACAAGACCGGCCAGGCAGATTTGCAGCCCCAGAGATTTGATGATGTTCAGGCCGGCAAAAGGCAGTTGTGCTGGAACAGACGAAACAGGAACCTGTGCGGGCGGGGGTGTGCCAAGCAACGCCTCGGTGGCTTTTACCGCTGTTGCAAATGCCTCGATGTCTTGCTCGGATTGCGGCGCGGGCGAAGCATAAATCGCCGCGAGTACTGCCGATCCATGTTCACCTAACTGGTTGAATCGAAAATCTGCCAGGGCGACGTCTTGGTTGAGCTTGTAAGAATCAATAGCTGCCCGAAGGTAATCCTGTTGCGCACCGGGGGCCAGCGCCGCGGGGTCAGCGCCCGTCCAGGTCACTGGCCAGATCCCCCAACCCAGTACAACCAGGCCGATGATAGTTCCAATGAGAAAAGCCAAAATACCCCACAGGACAGTCGTGCCACAAGAACGATTGTTTTGTTTCATTTTCATCCCCAATTCATTCGATCCATTTTGAATTCCAAATCCCGAAATGCAAAATCCTATTAGCTAAGTCTGATTATAAGTTCTTTCAAATACTTTCGCAATCCTTTTTGAAAAAAAGCAGCGGCCAATAAGCCGCTGCTCATGCGCTCTAAATTGCCGCTAAGATCAAAGAACAAGGTTCGCAAGCACCAAATCGTTGTCGGTTTCGTTGAGCGTAA
The DNA here is from genome assembly GCA_020853835.1 of Anaerolineales bacterium. GTDB lineage: Bacteria > Chloroflexota > Anaerolineae > Anaerolineales > UBA4823 > UTCFX2. The sequence continues at coordinate 1,342 of JADYYC010000137.1, read as the reverse complement.
ACCCGAATTTCGTGACCATTTGCTGCATGATCTGGTTGTCTTGCGTCATAAGGCATTCCAGCCTTTCATACTTCTCTTGCCTGGCGACATCGATCACTCTTCTCATCAATTCTGATCCGATACCCTGGTTCTGGCAGCAATCGCTGATTAGCATGCTGAAACGTGCTGCATTTGCCCCATGTATGCGGGTCATACGAGAAGCAGCGACGATACGCAGCCCATGATCATCTGCATGCGGGTCTTCAACAACCAATGAGATTTCATTGTTATAGTCGCCATGGCAGGTGCGTGAGAGGCGGTCGTGTTTGGCTCGATCGCTCAAACGGATCGGGTGCATAAAGCGCAGATATACGCTCCGGTCGGAGAGCGACTCGTGGAAATCCACCATGGACGGCTCATCCTCGGCACGAATGGGGCGGATGATAAATTCCCGGCCATCCCTCGCCGCCCAGTGTGTCACGTATTGCGTCGGATAAGGCCGGATGGCTAGCTGGGGCAGGTCCTCTTCGCGCGTATTCTTGTCGTAGATCACGACGCGGGCGTCAAGAGCGAGAATCCGGTCTGGTGAAGCCAGGAGAGGGTTGATGTCCAGTTCCTTGACCCAAGCCTGTTCCGAGATAAGCGTGCTGAAGCGCACGAGGATCTGTTCTAATTCGTCCAGGTCAACCGGCTTACGGCCTCGAACCCCTTGAAGGGCTTTGTAAATACGGGTGCGCTCTATCACCCGGCGCGCCAGGGTGGAATTCAGAGGCGGGAGTCCAAGTGCGCTGTCTTTGAATACCTCGACAAGCTGCCCGCCTAAACCAAACAGGATGACCGGTCCAAATTGAGGATCGATGCTGCTTCCTATGATGAGCTCGTAGCCCTCGAGATCGATCATGGGCTGGACGGTCACGCCCAGGAAGTGATCCCTCCCATCTTTATCCTTTAGCCCGACTTTTTCGCTCAGGGACGTCCGGATCGACTGGAACGCACTGCGCACTGCATCGGCGTTACGGAGGTTGAGCTGCACACCGCCGACATCCGTTTTGTGCGTGATCGTCTCTGAATGCAGCTTTAATACAACCGGGTAACCAATCTTCTCTGCGGCCTGGACCGCTTCGGCCTCAGACACAGCGATGATCGTCTCAACCGTAGGGATGTGGTAAATCGAAAGAAGCTGTTTCGATTCAAATTCGGTCAGGATCGTGCGCCCTTCCTGGCGTGCGTTCTCGATGATCTGGCTGGCTAGCTTTGTGTCCAGCGTCTGGTTCGAGCCATTCGTCAACAGAGTGGGTGTTTCATAAAGCCGGTTGAGGATGACCGAGTAATTCGCCATGTAATCGAACATCCGGGCTGCCGT
>JADYYC010000136.1 GCA_020853835.1 Anaerolineales bacterium | reverse complement strand
TGGTTATCAACTTGCTCTCTCTGGCGGGGATCCGCCTGTACTTCACCGGCGTTTGAGGAAAGCTGGGTCTGTCAGCCGGCAGGAGGATAAAATGGCCTCAAAGCGAACTGCGCCGCGATTGTTCCTCTCTTCTTGGTTATGGGCCGGCCTGTTGATCCTGTGCGCGGGTTGCGGCGGGGCGAACCAGCCCGGCAGCGGGGCGCTGGACGTCCCTACCCTGAACCCGCTTCCGGGCCATACACCGCTGGTTAGTTCGGTTGAGACGGAAATGCCATCCGCGGCGCCCTCCGCTCCGGCGGCTTCGCTTGCCACCGCGCCAAGCCTGCCGGTGCCCCTCCCCCAGGCGCCGCCATTTCCCATCCCGGGGATCGAGCTGGATTACGCGGACGCTGGGGCGCTCGAGTTGACGGTGCAGGCCGGCGCGCACTGGGTGCGCCGGAACGCTTTGAACTGGGCCGCCGTTGAACCCAGCCAAGGACAGCGCGACTGGGCTGCGGTTGAAGGCTTTGAAGCGGAGCTGCAGGCGGCGGCTCAGCACGGCCTGGAGCAGATCGTCATCGTGCGCGGGACGCCGGGCTGGGCTCAAAAGACGCCCGGTTACCCCTGCAGCGCGGTCTCCGAAGCCCGGATCATGGCGTTTGCGCAGTTTCTGCACGACGCGGTGCAGCGCTACAGCCGTGCGCCGTACCGCGTCCGTTACTGGGAGATCGGAAACGAACCGGACGTCGACCCGGCCGAGCTCCCGCCTGAAAGCCCGTTTGGCTGCTGGGGCGATTCATCCGACCCCTTTTACGGCGGCGGTTATTATGCGCAGGTCCTTTCCCAGGTCTATCCCGCCATAAAATCCGCAAACCCGGATGCCCAGGTGCTGGTCGGGGGCCTTCTGATGGATTGCGATCCGGTCAACCCGCCGGAGGGCAAGAATTGCAAGCCAGCCCAGTATCTGGAGGGCGTTCTGCGCAGCGGCGGCGCAGCTTTTTTCGACGGGATCAGTTTCCACGCCTACGACTATTATTCGGGTTATCAGGAGTACGGCAATCCGAACTGGAACAGCAACTGGAACAGCACAGGACCGGTGCTGACCGCCAAGGCGCGCTACATCCGCAGCCTGCTGGCGGCTTACCAGGCCTCGGGCAAATTCCTGATCAACAGCGAAGCCGGACTGTTGTGTCCCGACCTTGACGACAGCCCAATTTGCAGGAGCGCCGAATTCGAGCTGACCAAAGCCGCCTACGCCGCCCAGGCGAACACGACCGCCCTTGCGGAAGGCCTGTGGGCGAACGTCTGGTACAGCCTGGGCGGCTGGCGCGGCACCGCGCTGGCGGAGAGGGGGGTTCCGAACCGGGCGTTTCGGGCGTACCAGTTCAACGCGGGCTTTCTAGCTGGGGCGAGCTATGCGCGCCCGCTGAACGAGATCTCCGGCGTTCGCGGCTACGAGTTTGTGCGGGACGGAACGCGCCTGCAGGTTCTTTGGGCTATCGATGATCAGGAACATCTCTATAAACCCGAACAGGCTCCTCAAGCGGTTTTTGATATGTTTGGGGAGCCCCTCAGCTCGACCGGCGGGGTGAGCGTAACCCGCCAGCCGGTTTACATTGAATGGGGGAATTGACAAGGGGTTTCGGTCACTTCTGTTCTGTTTCTCGGGCTATTGAATTTGAGCAGGTTGGATTGCAAACACGAAATAATATGATATGATAATATGAGAAGTTCGATCTTATAAGTAGCCAATGAGGTTCTCAAGGCGTGCATTTTAGACGATACATTGGCTATTGGATTAGCGGTAATTGACCGAAGCCCCCTGCTGTTTACGCAGCCACAAACCATCCATCTTTTATACACTATATAGGAGCATAACATGAGCACAAAACGTATCGCGCCCTTTATGTTGATTTTTGTAGTTCTGACGCTGCTTTTTGTCTTTCCGCCGACGCTGACGACAATAGCTCAGCGTCCAACTCCTGACGCTGCTTCCACTGGCGGTAATGGAGCGGAGACATCTCAAGCGGGTGTGATGGCAACCGTGGCAGGCGGCCCGGGGTTCTACAGCAGAAATGCGATGGGCTTCAGCCCCTGGCCAAATTATTCGGTTCCAATAGCGTGGAACGGAGTAAGGCTTTATAACCCCGATTCGATTACTTCCCATGCTTATGAATCGCCAGTTGATCTGCCCCATGGCGCCACAATCACACAGTTTAGCGTTTGGATTGTTGATAACGATCCCGCTGCAAATAGGAATATGTGGGCTGTTCTCGCAGAGGTGAACATAGATGGTACAGGTATACAACAGATCGCGCGGGTCGATTCCAGCGGCGCCCAACCTTCTGTCAGGGTGCTAACGGACACGACAATCATTAACCCCGTAATCGATCTGCAAAATAAAGCGTACTGGGTTGAAATTTTTATGCCGCCAAGTAGTGATGTTGCATTTATTTCCTTCCGGATAGACTATACATACGATACTTTTGCGCCATTAATATCGAGATAACAACAGGCGGCGCTGTTTTCGAAACCAGTTCTTACATTGTTTGGGCGCAAGCAGGGATGCAAAGTTAACTTCCAGCCAGGCTCTGCACTCCAATACGATAACCTTGCGTCTCTGCGAGCCGCCGTTCTTTGGCGGAGTGACAGTCTCCCGGTGTCATTAAGAGGCGGAACGCGCCTGCAGGTCCTGTGGGCGCTCGATGACCAGGAATATCTCTAGAGAGAGTTCTCGGTTACTTCAAAGCCTTGACCGCGGCCTCCAGCACCGCATCCACCTGACCCAGCGCGCTTTCCAGCGTGACGGGCACGCCGATTTTGGGCGCAATGCCAACGCCTTCGATCACGACCTTGCCGTCGGGCGAGACCGGACGGCCGGTTGGGAACTGCATTTTGAAGCCGCCTGGGAGCGCGTACTGCCCCAAACCGACTTCGCCAAACGCGCCTGCTGTGGGGTAATGCCCCACGATGACAGAGCGCTGGTCGTGCTGCATGGCGTAGGCGAACCCCTCGCAGGCGCTCACACAATCCGAGCTGACCAGAACCGCGACCGGGCCTTTGAAGTGCAGCGGGGCGGGCTGGATGCGCGTGGGGTAACCATTGGGTTCGAATTTGCCCGTGTTTTCGTTGTAGTACTGGTTCTCGTACAGGATGGTCTCGCGGTCGAAGAAGTACCCCGCGAAATTCATCGCCAGGCCCAGTGAGCCGCCCGAATTCACCCGCAGGTCGATCACCAGCCCGCGCACATCGTTGTCGATCAGGTTCTTGATATAACGATCCCACATGCTGGCCATCAGGTTGTAATCGTCGCTAAAGGTGTTGATGCGGATGTAGCCCAGACCGCTCTCCTCCATGATCTCGCCATAGAGCGGCAGCTCGACCGGGTCGGCGTTGAAGCTTGGGATCGTCCTGAAGAGCGAATCGTATTCGACCGCGGCGTTGAGCGATTTGGTTTGCTCCTGGGCGCTGTCGGGGTTCTTGAAGCTCACTTGAACCGTAGATTGGGGAGGCATGCGGGTGAGGAACGACACCTGAGCCTGCTGGAGCGTGTGCTCGGTTGAGTATGGCCCAAAACCTGGAACGACCTTCTTCAAGGCGGCATCCAGGGTTTCTCCGTTCCAGCTGCGGATTTCCGCCCCCGGAAGAATGCCCGCCTTTTCAGCGGGTTGGCCGGGAAGGACTTCCGCCGCGATCACTTTGCCATCGCTCAACCGCTTCAGGACCAAGCCCAGCCCCCCGCCGTAATCGTCGTAAAAGACGTCTCGATCGAGAGATAAGTTGACGTGCCCGTCGGGAATTTTGAACGCAAAATCGCGCATGGCGCGATAAAACTGCTGGTCGCTCGAAACACGATCAAAACGCGGCTGAAACTCCTTTTCCAGGGCCGGCCAATCGATCCCTTTTTCGGCTGTGAAGGGATACTCTACCGAGACCCTTTTGAAAAGTTCGTGAAATGCTTCGCCATAATCCAGGTTGGAGAAGTCCTTAACCGCGCCCGCGCCTTCTTCAAGGGTGAGCTCTGGACGGGGCTCCTTGTAGAAGCGAAAGGGCTTGCTGTTGAGATCGACCAGATTGTAGCCCGCCGCGATGGGCTCGACCGGGTCGTCAGCGGTGAACAGCTTCCCGTCCGGGCCGAACCCGCTGGGAAAACCCTGGTGTTCGTCCGGCGCCCAGACGACCAGCGTCCCGCCAATGATCTCGTTGTCTTGCTCCGGATCGACGATCGTCGAGGTGTAGGCGGTGGACCAGCCCGTGCCGTCTCTTTCCTCCAGGAATGGGTCGCCCCAGATGTTTGACCAGTAGGCCACCGCGAAAACCTGCACCCCCAGATCGTCCTTGCCATTGTTATCGACATCGACCTGTGTGCCGTTGGGAACGGATGGCAATGCCAGATTATAAGTCAGCTTGTCGTCCTGGCCGATCGTAACCGGGCCGAGGGTCTGGCTCTCCAGCTTGAAGACAAACTCTCTATCCCTGCGGATAAACCCGGCCTGATCCTCCAGCAGCACAAATGGCTGTGAGATTGTGTTCATAAAGAACGGCGACGTGTATGGGATGTCTCCGCTGATTTCCACCGGCTCATCCGGGCTGGCTGTGAAACAGGGCTCGACCCGCTGGGGAACGCAGGTGGCTTCCGTCTGCGGCTTCTGCGTCGAAACCGCCCCGGTCTGCTGCGCTTCTGTTTGCGTGCCACCACCGGTGAGGTTGAACAACGCACAGGCGCTGCTGACGATCAAGGCAAGCGCCAGCAATATTGCAAGCTTGAGTAATTTCATGGTCTGGTTACCTCTAAATGGGGTGAATTAACGGTCTTTTTCGATGATTTCCTCCAGTTTGGAGGTTAGCTGTTCCAGTTGCTCTTCCAGGGTCTGGATATCCTGGTATGTCGGCACCTGGCGCTGGTTGAGGTGCTTTTCGATTTGAGCCTCCAGCTCGGCTTTGTGCCTGTAAGGATCAGAAAAGCTGAGCAGTTTTTCCAATAACCGCTGGCCTTCGCGCGCGGTCAATTCACCGGATTTTACCAGGCTCTGGACGCGAAGCTGTATCTCTTCATCTATATGGCGAAACAGACCCTGGGGCGCGCGCAGCTTGCGCTGCCAGCTTGCCAGGCGGTCCTCGCTGTCGCGGATCAAGCCGGTGAGAAAGGCATTCGAGAGAAAACCGTTTTGTTTGCGCTCCTGTTCGAGGATGATTTGCGTCAGGGTCAGGCTGGTCAGGTCCTCGCCCGATGCGTGGTCGATCACCTGGACTTCCTGACCGGCGCGGATCAGCTCGGCTATGCCCTCCAGGGTGATGTACTGTTTGGCGTCGGTGTCGTAAAGCTTGCGGTTTGGATATCTCTTGATTACGATCATTTATCAGCTTCCAGAGTAATATGAATTCGAGTGCATGAGCCTCTTGTCCCTGCGAGTATTTCCAC
>JADYYC010000135.1 GCA_020853835.1 Anaerolineales bacterium | reverse complement strand
CCACAAAACCCACGCCGAGACGTTCTACATCGTGGACGGTCAGGTGGAGTGGACCGTCGAGGGCGAGACGCACGTGCTGGGCGCCGGCGACGCCCTCTACGTGGGGCCCAACGTCGTCCACAGCGTCAGGGTGGTCGGCGGGAAGGACATGCACAACATCCTCATCTACACCCCCGGCGGTTACGAAGATCAGATCGACCTGAAGATGAACTACACCAAGGAAGAGCTGGAGGATCCGGAGATCAAAGCCCGCATCCGCGAGAAGAGCGATTTCAACATCGCCGAGGTGTAGGGCGACCGCGCTGGCACAGGCGTCGTATCAAGACCACGGAATTAAGAAAACAGCCCGGAGGACATAACCCGGGCTGTTTTCTACATAACCGGCTTCGGGCTAACCCCTTCTAACCAACGGCATGCGCAGCTTGTAGGTGCTCTCCATCAGCTTTATCAGGGCGGGCGTGGTCTGCCCCTCGAAGAGCACGTAGGCGGTGACCTGGTAGTCGTCCGCGGGTTTGCCAGCCGAGCACCAGGTTTCCGAGATGTGAGCGCTGGCAAGCGGCTGCAGGTTGGTAATCGGGACCCTGAACTCGCTCAGGCCGCCGCTGTTCAGCCCCTCCACCCTGATCACGGCTGTGCCGGTGATCGGGACCGTCCCCGTGTTCTCGAACCAGAAGTCCAGCGGCACGCTGGCGCCGGTATTGAAATGGGCGGGCGCAGACAGGTCCCTGGCCGCGCCCGAGGCGGCGCCCAGGCTGAAAGGCTCGGTTTGCGCCCCGAGCAGATGACCCTGCAGGTCGTGCAGCTCGGCGGTCACGTAGTAATCTCCAACGTCAGCCTCGCTGCTGTCCCAGCTCAGGGCGTAAGCGGCGGCGCCGCGCAGGTGACTGAGGGTATCGACCAGCAGCCCCTCCACCAGCTCGTCGGAGCCGAGCGCATACACGGCCGCGCTGACGGTCACCGTCTGCGGGCCGCCGCTGGCGCTGACCACCATCTCCACCCGCACCGTGTCGCCGGGGTCGTAGACCGGGGCATCAGTGTCGAGCAAGGGGATGTGGACGGATGAGCTGGCGGTGATCAGGTTGAACTGGTAGGCCGTGTAGAAGTTGACCGTCCGGGTGAGGGAGTTGTAGAAGAACGGGTAGATCACGACGTACAGCTCGGAGGAACCGTCGGGCAGTTCGTCCACCCTCCAGTCGAAATCGGCGGTTGGGAACCACTCTGCCTGGGCGTCGGGCGCCAGCGGCTGCCCGCCCGCGCCGGCCTCGACCGGTTCAAAGGTCACCAGGTCGATCCCGGAGGCGGTCTTCAGACCGCCGCGCCCGGTCATGATCACGTTCTGGACCACCGTTCCAGCAGGGGCTTTATATCTAAACGAGTAGGTGGGCGCCATCGGTTTTCCAGGCCGCATGACAAAGAAACCGCCCGGGATCTCCGCCTGGTGCTGGCCCGTCTCAATCTGTGTCAACGTGTAGTCAGGTATGGTGATGTCAACCAGTTCCAAAGGGCCCTGGACTCTCAACTCGGGCGGCGCCGCTGCGGGGCTCAAAACGCCAGCCCCAAAGCCGTACTCCGGATCGCCCAACAGGTGGTACTCGGCTTTCCAGATGTCCTCGTAAAAGTGCGCCGCGCCGCCGATATTACGCTTGACATATTTGACCACCGGCCCGACCGCCTCGCCTGGATCCCAGTGGCTGTAGAATTTCTTTGCCGCGTTCCTGGCGGCGGGGAAGTAGGCCGTCTCAGTGGAACCCAGGTAGAGGCCCGCGCCTTTTGAGAGAAAGGCTTCTGCCAGGCTTGTGCCCCGGGTGTAATCAGCGGTCTTGCAGGAATTTCCGTACACAAATGGGTTGGCATTCCTGAATGGGTGGGAGAGGCCGCTTAACTCCGACTCCCAGACATCGTCCAGGTGGTTATAGCTGCCGTGACCAGCCATGTGGAGGATATCCTTATCAGGGAGGAGCGCGTTGAAGGCGTCCCGGGCGGCATTGTGGGTAGCATAATTGGGGGTATGGAATTCGACCGTGCGGGCCACGTGGTCGTCAAGCCGGCTCTCGACTTCGTTGCGCTCCCTTGCAAAGTCGATATAATCGCTGCCGCCATCGCGCGAGCTTGAGAAACCGCTCATGATCAGCGCATCGCTCCAATTGAAGCCATAACCCGCAGAACTGCTGGTGACGCCGGTGATCGTCTCGACCGGGATGAGCAGCTTTGCGGCGTTATCCCCCGGGATGCGCCCCAGGTTGAGCTCGGGATTGAGGGCTTTGCCAGAGGTGTCGGCATAATACATGTCGGTCGGGTCGATTTTTATTTTTAGCAAACCCGCGACATCCCCTGGCGGCTTGAGCGTCTTACTGAAGGCGGGGATGATGTCCGTCTCGCCGACCAGCAGGGCATAGCCGTTTGAGAGAAAATGATCCGGAATTCCATCGCTGCCTTTCATAAAGCTCCCCCAGGTCTCGATGGCGCCGTCCACCCATTCTGCATGCGGCGAACCGATCAGGTAGGCCAGGACCCCGTCTTTGGCGTTTGCCAGCTTTGCCAGGCCCGCAAGCAGCCGGTTGACATCCCCGCCAGAGGCGTTAAAGGCAAATAGATTGGTCGGGTTGGTGACCACCAGGTAGTCCGAATCCATCTGGATATCATTGATGGCGCTCACCAGCGAGCCGCCGCCAGCCGTGGTGGTCGTGCGCAGGTCGAAATTTACGGTTGTCGGATCTTCCAGGGCATATGCGTACTTCAGCTCCACCGGGGCGTTGCCGATCACGTAAGTGTGCGTGTGTCTATAATAGAGCGCCGGCGCTGCCAGGTACTCAAGGTCCAGGTGGTCCCCAGGGTTGAGCGCACAGTAGGGGTTGACGCCACAATGCAGGTTGAAGTAAAACGTGTTGCGCTGGGTATCGGGGCTGTATAAGCTCCCCGTGTCGTAGTAACCGGTGGATTTTGAGATTGGTTGGAAGCCATCCAGGTTGTCGGTCAGATTGAAAAGCTTTGCAGCCCGTGTACCGCTGTTGCTGATGCGCAGCCCAATGCGGAACTGGTGATCATCCTGGGTGACGGTGCGTTCGATGTGGAATACCGCCTCGCCTCTCACGAAGTTGATGCGCACCGAGGTTTGTTTTTTCATCTCACCGGCATACGCATCTGCGGTGATAATATGTCTGCCGGCGCCCATCCCGCCTATGCTCCAGTTGTAATCATAAATCAGAACATACGAATACGAAGGTGCTGTGTAGACCAGGTTGCCATCGATACGTATCTCAACATAGTCAACTGCTTTCTCGGCCTGGATACAACCAGTGAACTCTCCGTCTGGACCACGCACATGAGCCAGTCTGCAGTCCTGATAGTATTGCGATGCCTTCAAACGAAGCGGAATTTTTGTGCCGTAGGGCACCACCGGACCGTAAAACATATAATCGTATTCACGGGGTATCAAAAGGAATTCAAGCTCGCCATCGAAAGTCTCGCTCGGAATGAATTCGAGTACCCCGGTCGCAGCCTTGTTGCCAAAGCGGTCATAGGCCTCTATGGCCAGGTCGTGGACGGCGTTGAACTCGGACATGTCCATCCCTAAAAGGCCGGGGAAGATATCCCACTGATAACGGTCCGGGTTATCCGGGTCGGGGGCGTAGTCGATCCCGATCAACTGCCCGTCGAGGAAGAACTCGACCTGCGCGATCGCGTCATTGTCCGCCGCGTCGATGCTGACGCGGTAATACAGGGTGTCTCCGGGGCCGCGTTCTGCCTTGTAATTCGAGAGGTCCGGCTTTTGGGAGTCGGCGGTGGGCCTGGTTTTGAAGAAGCCGGGCGGGCTTTCAACCTGATTCCCGGAGACATCCGCGGAAACGGCTTTGTACTGGTAGAGCGTGGCGGGCGCAAGCCCGGTCAGCTCGACCTGGTGTGGTGTTACCGGTTGTGGATCGGTCTTGCTCTGTCCAAAGGTGTTGGCTTTGGTGTCGTAGTACACATCGCTGCTGCTCGATTCATCCGTTGTCCAGGATATTTTGGCGCTCGTGGTAGTGATGTCGTTGACAGCGGGCCCGCTGGTGATTTTCGGCGCGGTCCCGTCGCACTTCCAGGTCTCAGTGCGGGTGTTGTTCAACTCGTTGGACTCGCTGACCCCATCATAGATATCAGCGCCGGCGCTGATGATATCCTCCGCTCCCAAGCAGCTCCAACTGTAATTGAAACAACTATCGTAGCGCTGACCGGGATCGAGGATTGGAACAGGATCGGTGCTCACGGCGACGTTGTCCACCTTCAAGCCGTCATCGAAGGGTTGGTTTGTCCGGGCGTCCCCGCGGTTATAGACCTGGTAGCAGATCTGCGCGCCCGGCGAGCCGGGCAGCGGGCCGCCATCCCAGATGTCGGTGATCACCAAGTCGGGCGCAGCCTCCGGGCTGTTGGCAGCGCCGGGAAAATGGGCGTGAGCGCTGGCTGGTCCAAACAGCAGCAGCGCCGCCGCGATACAGAGGAGCGTTTTGAAGAGTGGGTGTGATCGCGCGGCTCCCCCCAGGAGAAACTTTCTGGTTTCCATGTTTCACCTCCGGTCGGAAACCAAAAAACCAAAACCACCCATAATTATTATAAAAAAAAACGAATAGGCGAGTCAACTAATCTGTTATTTCACATCGTATTGGTAAGAAAACGCCCCGGGCGGGCCGGTTCAGCGCGGGGCGCACGGGTTTACGCAAGGGTTGGGGGTGGGCGGCGGTTGCGAAACGGTATTGATCGGGCTTGACGCATAAGAAACTCACGCTTCACCGTTTTAACGATATAATTGCTTTACATTAGTTAGACGACAAGGAGACGTAAAGCGATGGGACTTGTTACGCTTTCATCCAAGTTTCAGGTCGTTATCCCGCGAGAAATTCGCGAGCAGTTTGGCCTGAAGCCAGGGCAAAAACTGGCTTTCATCCCCTACAACGGCACGCTGCGCGTGGTGATCCTGCCGAGTATAAAAGAAGCGCGCGGCATGTTGAAGGGCATCAACACCGAGGACATCCGCGAAGAAGTTGACGAGGCGCGTTGATGAACGTCGTCGACTCATCGGGATGGCTGGAGTATTTAAGCGACGGGGCGAACGCGGATTTCTTTGCACCGCCCATCGAAGATGAGAGCAACCTGGTAACGCCGGTCATTTGCATCTACGAGGTTTTCAAGCGCGTCCTTGGAGAACTGGGCGAGGAGCGCGCGTTGGAGGCCGTGGGAACCATGTCGCGCGGCCTCGTGGCCGAGCTAGACCAGCAGCAGGCTATCGAGGCGGCGCGCCTCTCCATAAAATACAGGCTGGCTATGGCAGACAGCCTCATCCTGGCAACTGCGCACGCATTACAGGCCACGCTGTGGACGCAGGATGCTCACTTCAAAGACATCGAAGGCGTCCGGTACATCGAGAAGAAAGCCTGAGGGCTTTATGTACATAGAATAAAAGCTCAAATTGCAGGTAACCCTCCCATGACCCTTGACACCCTCCTCCCCATCCCCGACCTCTTCTCGGCGCGGCGCGTGCTGTGCGTCCAGCCGCACTACGACGACAACGACATCGCCGCCGGCGGGACGATCGCCCGGCTGAAAAGCGCCGGGGCCGAGGTCGTCTACCTGACCGTCACCGACGACCTGATGGGCGTG
>JADYYC010000134.1 GCA_020853835.1 Anaerolineales bacterium | reverse complement strand
GGATCGTCGAAGGTGCAGTTCAAACCGCAAAAGCCCGGGCTGCCTGGCTCAGTGGTGAGTGGCGCTCTTTGTGCGCACGCCGCTCAACTCTCCCCCTGGCTATCTGACATCTTTTGCCTGCACACATTCGCCGCGCGAATGTGTCATGCTCGTCCGGGTCGAGAATAAGACTTAAAACGTCAACAATTGCTGCAAGAACAATCATTCTGTCAAGAATTGATCACAAAAGCATGAAATTCTGACAAAAACGAACAATACACCTTGCAGTTTTATTAATTGACTTCTCACTTTGATTGTGATAACATGGTCGAAATATTGCAGGTAGACCATTTAATGCAAAGCGATCCCGAACACAGCACGCTGGTGCTCCAACTGAGAACAGATGTGGTCATGGAGGGCTTCGACGACGGAGCGCTCATCCTGCGCCTTGCCGACCGGCACCTGATCGAGGTCAACCCGGTCGGGCAGCACATCCTGGATCTGACCGATGGCAGGCGCAGCCTGGCTCAGGTGGCGGGGCTGCTGGCCGAGACTTACGGCATCCCGCCAGCAGAGGCCCTGCAGGATACCCTGGACTTCTGCGCCGACCTGCGCTCGCAGAGGGTGCTGGAGGCGGCTCCAGAAAAAAATTACGAGGAGGTGCAACACATGGCGGATAACGCGCCGCTCAGCAGCTGCTATCTGCGCAACCCCGACGTCGTCCTGCGCGAAGAGGACGAGGACGGCGGGCTGCTGTTCAACCCCGACACCAACCAGGTCAAGGTGGTCAACCCGACCGGGCTGTTTATCTGGCAGCGCTGCGACGGTCAGAACGACTTCGAGCAGCTCGTCGCCGCAGTCGTGGAGGAATACGAGGACGCCCCGGCCGACGAGGTGCGCCAGGACGTTCAGGAGTTCCTGGACGGTATGCTCCAGACCGGCTTTATCGGTACGCTGGAAGAATGACCGGCCAATGCAACGGATGATCGATTAACCACAGAGACACGGAGAGCACAGAGAGAATATAAACCAGCCTTTCTGCTTTATAAAGACAAACAAGTTTTCTCTGTGTACTCCGTGTCTCCGTGGTTCAACTTGATAACCTTAAAGGTGGCTTATGGATAACCCATCGAACGAGATCAAAGTCATGCCCAGCCCGCGCCAGGTGGATATCGCCGTCACGGGCCGCTGCAACCTGTCTTGCGCTTACTGTTTCTACGCTGACGAGATGACCGCCCGCGGCGACCTGCCCACCGAGGCCTGGCTGCGCTTCTTCGACGAGCTCGGCCGGTTGGGGGTGATGACGGTTACCCTGACCGGCGGCGAGGTGTTCTCCCGCTACGACCTGTTCACGCTCATCGATGGCGTGATCGCCAACCGCATGCGCTACAGCCTGCTCAGCAACGGCACCCTGATCACCGAGAAAACGATCGCCCAGTTCGAGATCGGCAAGCGCCGCCAGCGCCTGGATTCGATCCAGATCTCGATCGACGGCTCGACCGCCGAGGTGCACGACAAGAGCCGTCCGAAGAGCTTTGAGCGCGCCCTGCGCGGGCTTAAACTGCTCAAACAAGCCGGATTCCCCGTCACCGTGCGCGTCACCGTCAACCGCCACAACGTGGACGATCTGGAGAACACCGTCCGCCTGCTGCTTGAGGAGGTCGGGCTGCCCAGCATCGGCACCAACGAGGCCTTCCCCTGCGGCGCCACCGACCGCTCGGGCGAGATCACCCTCACCCCTGAGCAGCGCCGCCAGGCGATGCGCGTCCTGACCGAGCTGAGCGAACGCTACCCCGGGCGGGTCAACGCCAGCGCCGGGCCGCTCGCCTATGCGCGCGAGATCAAAAGGATCGAAGAGGCCATGGCGCGCGGCGAGACCGGTTTCCCCGGGCGCGGCTGTCTGACCGCCTGCGGCGGCGTGTTCAACAAGATGGGCGTGATGCACGACGGCACCCTGGTGCCCTGCCACAACCTGAGCACGCTCCCGATGGGCAACATGCTGCACGACGACCTGGGCGAGGCCTGGCGCGCGCACCCCTGGATCCAGGCTTCGCGCGCCCGCTATACCATCCCGCTCGGCTCGCTCGAGAGCTGCCGCGGCTGCGAGTACCAGGGCTTTTGCACCGGCGGCTGTCCCGGCGGGGCGGTCTATTTATCCAACGACCTCAACGCGCGCAACCCGCTCGACTGTTACCGCATCCACATGGGCAAAGAGCCACCCGTGCGCGCCGATCTTTTACAAATAAATGTACCGGTAGATGGGAGAAACGGATCATGACCGACCGAAAAATCGACCTGCCTGAAGGCGTCCCGCCGCTGACCAGTTACTATGTTTACCTGACCGGCGGCTGCAACCTGGCTTGCAAACACTGCTGGATCACTCCGACCTTCCACCCCAACGGCGGCACCGGCGGGCATCTGGACTTTGAACTGTTCAAGCTGGCGATCGAAGAAGGCCTGCCGCTCGGCCTGCAGAGCGTCAAGCTGACCGGCGGCGAGCCGCTGCTCCACCCTGATTTCATCAAAATCGTCGATCATACTACTTCCAATCACTTAAAATTATGGATGGAAACAAACGGCACATTAATCAGCCGGGATCTAGCTTTCTATCTAAAAAATAAAACGACTATGTCTGCGATATCAGTCAGTTTAGATGGGGCGACTGCTGAGACGCATGAACAAAACAGGAATGTAAGGGGTTGTTTCGATCAGTCTCTTTCTGGGATAAAACACCTGGTAGACGCAGGATTTAACCCACAAATTATTCTGAGCTTAACTAAGGATAATGTAGATGAGATAGAACCGCTTGCCTTTTGGGCTCAAGCGCACGGCTGCAGATCTTTAAAAATTAATTTGATTAGTCCGGTAGGTCGTGGACAACAGATGCAAAGTAAAGGGGATTTGTTATCCGTTGAACGTTTGGTTCAAATTGGAGAATGGGTAACTAAAGAACTTCAACCGAAATTGAACATGCCTATTTTTTATAGCTGGCCAACGGCTATGTGGAGTACATCGGACTTGCTGACAAAGAACCCCCATCTTTGCCAAATTCATAACATACTGGGAATATTGTCTGATGGACAAATATCAATTTGCGGGATTGGGGTCACAGAGCCAGATCTGGTATTTGGTACAATCGGCGTTGACAAAATAGATACTATTTGGATAAACTCACCAGTCTTAAAATCAATTCGATCTGCGATACCTTATGGATTGACAGGCATTTGTGCACAGTGTATTCATAAGTACGATTGTCTTGGCGCTTGTTCGGCAAATACTTATCATATAAATAAGAACTTCACAACCTCCTATTGGTTTTGTGATGAAGCAATGAGGCAAGGGTTGTTTCCATTGTCGAGACTATCCGAGCCCATTCTTGAATAAAAAAGGAGAATGCAATGAAATATAAAAAACCAGTTTCCAGGGATTTTGGACAGCTTCCTGAAAAAGTAGAAGGTGTGTGTGTGAATGGTAGCACCGCTAGGGGAACGACCGGTGTCGATTGTGCATTTGGGCAAGTAGCTCGAGGTTCTATGTGTTTTGCAAATGGAGAAGAAGTATCGCTCGCTTGTAACATGGGTTTTCGCCCAGAAATGGATTGTTTGACAGGCGGTACCGATATCCAATAATTAACAAGGGTTGTTAAATCAACTAAATATGAGATTCCTTGGCTTTTCAGATGGGGCCGTCAAAGCAATTGATGTTTTTAATCGCTTGATCCGTGAAAACCCGAATGGCCATTATACGGGGTTGATCCAACGACTCAATCGATGTTCAGCGGATGTGATAATTATCTTTCCGGATTTGCCACCCATTAAACTAAGCGATAGTGGGGAGTATATTTATTCTCTTCACCAAGCATTAAGTATCCTTAGAGAATCGACATTCAACTCGGATCAGTATTTAGCAGCGCATAGCGAGATATTGAATTATTGCCAACCATTATCCGCTGAATCAAGATTGAGCCCGGAAGGAATAGAGATTAGCCTTTTTCAACCATTGATGCGGGTTAACGGGAATGACATAGCTCGTCCTTATGTTCTATTCTTAAAAGGCACGGAAGAATCGGGATTACCCCTATATTTTCTAAACTTAATCACTCAAATTTATCAAATAGAACAAAACATTTTTCCAATACATTCTTGTTGTGTCACTCGTCAGGGTAAGAATTTTTTATTCAGCGGCCCATCAGGTGCTGGCAAAAGTACAATTGCTGAGTTAAGCGCAGATCTTAATTATCAAATAGTGGATGAAGAACAAGTCATTATCAGTAAGGATGATACTAATCAATATTCGGCGTGTGGGTGGGGAAATCAAATGTTGGCCAGTCAAGCACCGATTCAGGCAATATTTATCTTGAATAAAAATGAAATTGAATATATAAGACCTATGGCTAAAAAGCATTTGGCAAAACAACTTATCGAGAGACATATTGATGTAGTGGACAGCTTGCTCCCTCAAGATCTCCTAGCCAATGCTTTTACAATAGCTTCAGCCATCGCCCGTACCATTCCCGGCTATGAGCTGCACTTCCGCAAATCGCCCGACTTCTGGAAGCTCATCGATGCCGAGTTCCCTGACTGAGAGCAGCCTCATCCCACCCTGGGCGGAGCAGCGCGGCCTGACGCGCTGCTTTGTGTATAGCGGGCCGAGCATGCGCCCCACCTTTGCCCCGGGGCAGTTGCTCTACGTGCGCCCGTTCGCCGCCGATTTGCAGCCCGGCGACGTATTAGTGTTCCGAGACCCAACTGCGGATGAGCGTTTCGTGGTGC
The DNA here is from genome assembly GCA_020853835.1 of Anaerolineales bacterium. Taxonomy (GTDB): domain Bacteria; phylum Chloroflexota; class Anaerolineae; order Anaerolineales; family UBA4823; genus UTCFX2. The sequence goes on along the minus strand of JADYYC010000134.1, from coordinate 37 downwards.
ACCGCGCCCTGGCGCTCACCCCCGGCGGCTGGCTCAT
>JADYYC010000133.1 GCA_020853835.1 Anaerolineales bacterium | reverse complement strand
TTTGTGCTCGTCCCGCTGGCGGAGATCGCCCCCGACCTGCGCCACCCCGTGTCGGGGTTGACGGTGCAGGAGATGTTGGATCAAATCGATGCTTCGGACATCAAGCTGCAACCGCCTTCCTCGGCCGCGCCCAATCAGGGAGCGCTGGCGCTGGGCGGTCATACGCTGGACTGGGGTAAGCGCACTTACATGATGGGGGTGCTCAACATCACCGCGGACAGCTTTTCGGGGGATGGGCTGGCGCAGCCGGGCGAGGATTTTGTGACCGCCGCGCTTGCGCAGGCGCGCGCGTTCGCCGCCGCCGGCGCCGACATCCTGGATGTGGGGGGCGAGAGCACGCGGCCGGGCGCGGCGGCTATGGACGCCGAACAAGAGCTGGCGCACGTGCTGCCGGTCATCCAGCGGATCGCGGAAGAGCTGGACGTGCTCATTTCAATCGATACTTACAAGGCGCCGGTGGCGTTGGCCGCGCTGGAGGCGGGGGCGCATATCATCAACGATGTGTGGGGGCTGCGCGCCGACCCCGCGTTGGCAGAGACCGCCGCCGGGCGCGGCGCGCCGCTCATCCTGATGCACAACCGCAGCTCCTGGGCGCACGCCGAGATCAAGGAGCGGCTGGGGGGGCGCTATGTCGGGATGAAATACCAGAACCTGCTCGAGGATGTCCGGCGCGAGCTGATGGAGAGCGTCGAAATCGCCCTGTCGGCAGGCGTCCCGCCGGGGCATATCATCCTCGATCCGGGGATCGGTTTTGGCAAGACGGTCGAGCAAAACCTGGAGCTGATCGACCGGCTGGGGGAGATCCGCTCCCTGGGCTATCCGGTGCTGCTCGGGCCCTCGCGCAAGTCCTTTATCGGCTACACCCTGGACCTTCCCCCCGACCAGCGCCTCGAAGGCACGGCAGCCGCCGTGGCGGTCGGGATCGCCCGCGGCGCGGATATCGTCCGCGTCCACGATGTCGCCCCGCTCATGCGGGTGATGCGCATGACGGACGCCATCGTCCGGCGGGCGGCGAGTTGAACTGCAAGGAACATTTAACGTGAATTCACAGCGCCAGCGCTCTTCACCCCAGAACGACAACCTTGTGTCTCTGCGAGCCGCCGTTCTTTGGCGGCGTGGCAGTCTCCCGGCCTCACTAAGAGGGCGGTTGACGCCCGAAGCAGCCTCCAGGATGAGCCGGCGAGGAGTTTATTTTAGCCCAAGAAGCGGACTTCCTAAGAAACTACCTCAGTTTCTTCCATATAGAATAGCGCCCTGCGCTGTGGGGTTGTGCGCAAGGACATGTGGGGCACGTCATCGCGAGCGTTCTGTGCGAAGCGATCTCCCGATTGAGAAAGGGGGATTGCTTCAGTCGCTGCGCTCCTTCGCAAGGACGTGTGGGGCGCGTCGCGCGGTGCAGACTTCCGAAGTCTCGCAGACTTCGGAAGTCTGTAGCATAGACAGCTTCGGCCCGATAAGCGGACCTCTCAAGAAACTACCTCAATTTCTTCCAGATAGAATAGCGCCCAGCGCTGTGGAGTTGTTCGCAAAGACGGTTTCTGCGATCGTGAACTGACGTTATTTATCGTTATTGAAGAAGGGGTCTTGCGCCCGGCACCCCGGCACGGACCCCCGACCTGTCGAACAAAAGGAGTAGAAGGAATATGTTGACCGATTATTTTGGCGCGTTATCGTTGTTAAGAACCTCGCAGGGCGAGTATCATTTCTACCGGCTGGAGCAGCTCGAACGCCTCGGCCTGGTCAGGCTGGAGCGGCTGCCTTTCTCGATCCGCGTGCTGCTCGAATCGGTGCTGCGCCAGTGTAACGAAAAGGAATTCACTCGCCAGGATGTGATCAACCTGGCGGGGTGGCAGGCGCTCCAGCCCGAGCGCCCGGCGTTACCGTTCGCCCCCGCCCGAGTGGTGATGCAGGACTTCACCGGCGTCCCGGCGGTCGTCGACCTGGCGGCGATGCGCTCGGCGGTCGCCCGGCTGGGGGGCGACCCGAAAGTGATCAACCCCCTCGTCCCCGTGGACCTGGTGATCGATCATTCCGTCCAGGTCGATTTCTTTGCCATCCCGCAGGCGCTCGTTCGCAACGCCGAGCTCGAGTTTCAGCGCAACCGCGAGCGCTATGAATTTCTGCACTGGGGGCAGAACGCGCTGGACAACTTCCGGGTTGTCCCGCCGGCGACCGGGATCGTCCACCAGGTCAACCTGGAATACCTGGCGCAGGTGATCATGACCCGGCAGGTGGACGGAACGGCGCTGGCTTTCCCGGACACGCTGGTTGGCACCGATTCGCACACGACCATGATCAACGGGTTGGGCGTGCTCGGCTGGGGGGTGGGCGGGATCGAAGCTGAAGCCGCCATGCTCGGCCAGCCGATTGACCTGGTGGCGCCGGACGTGATCGGCTTCAAGCTGCATGGCGAGCTGCGCGAGGGCGTCACCGCCACCGATCTCACCCTGACCGTGACCCAGATGCTGCGTCAGAAGGGGGTGGTCGAGAAGTTTGTCGAATTTTACGGCCCCGGGCTGGACACCATGTCGCTTCCAGACCGCGCCACGATCGCCAACATGGCGCCCGAATACGGCGCAACGGTCGGTTTCTTCCCCGTCGACAACGAGACGCTGCGCTATTTGCGCCTCACGGGCCGCCCGGCGGGGCTGGTCGAGCTGGTAGAGGCGTATTGCAAAGAGCAGGGGCTGTTCCGCACCGCCGAAACGCCCGACCCGCAGTTCACGGATACGCTCGAGTTGGACCTGGGGGAGGTGGTCTCCAGCCTGGCCGGCCCGAAACGCCCGCAAGACCGCGTTCCGCTCGGCGAACTCAAGCGCTCGTTTTACCAGGCGCTGCGCGCCCCCGTCAAAGAGCGCGGTTTCGAGCTGACCGAAGAACAGATCAAGCGCACCGCCAGGCTGAGAGAGAACGGGCACAGCCTGGAGATGGGTCACGGCGCGGTCGTGATCGCCGCGATCACTTCCTGCACCAACACCTCCAACCCGTCCGTGATGATCGGGGCGGGGCTGGTGGCGCGCAAGGCCGTGGAGCGGGGGCTCAAGGTCAAGCCGTATGTAAAGACCAGCCTCGCTCCGGGCTCGCGCGTCGTGACCGATTACCTCGAGCGGGCGGGCGTGCTCCAGCCGCTGGCCGACCTGGGTTTCAACGTGGTCGGGTACGGCTGCACCACTTGCATCGGCAACTCGGGCCCGCTGCCGGCGGAGGTGGCCCAGGCCGTGAACAGCGCCGACCTGGTCGTGGCGGCGGTGTTGTCCGGCAACCGCAACTTTGAGGGGCGCATTCATCCCTACGTGCGCGCCAACTACCTCGCCTCGCCGCCGCTGGTGGTGGCGTTTGCGCTGGCCGGCCGGGTGGATGTGGACCTGCTGACCGAGCCGCTCGGCAGCGACGCGCAGGGCCGGCCGGTCTATCTGCGCGAACTCTGGCCGAGCAAGGCGGAGGTCGACGCCGCCATTGCCGACGCGGTGCGCCCCGAGATGTTCCGCGAGAAGTACGCCGATGTTTTTACGGGCAACCCGACCTGGAACGACATCCACGCCGCACAGAGCGACCTATATGCCTGGAACCCCGACTCGACCTACATCCAGGAGCCGCCCTTTTTCGAAGGCCTGGATCATGCCCGGCCGAGCATCCAGGGGGTGAGCGGCGCGCGCGCCCTGGCCGTTTTTGGCGATTCGATCACCACCGATCACATATCCCCGGCCGGGTCGTTTGCGCCTGAGAGCCCCGCGGGCAAATATCTGATGGAGCGGGGCGTCTCGCCGAAGGATTTCAACTCATATGGCTCGCGGCGCGGCAACGACCGCGTGATGACGCGCGGCACCTTTGCCAACATCCGCCTCAAGAACCGGCTGGTGCCGGGCGTCGAAGGCGGGTTCACGCTTCACTTCCCCGACGGCGAACAGATGACCATCTACGACGCGGCGATGAAATACCGCGCAGAGGGCGTCCCACTGATCGTGCTGGCGGGCCAGGAGTACGGCGCGGGGTCGAGCCGGGACTGGGCGGCGAAGGGCACGCTGCTGCTGGGCGTGCGGGCAGTGATCGCAGAATCTTTCGAGCGCATCCATCGCTCGAACCTGGCCGGGATGGGCGTGCTGCCGCTCCAGTTCTTGCCCGGACAAAGCGTGGAGAGCCTCGGGCTGAGCGGTCGGGAGGTCTTCTCCATCGATGGGCTGGATGATGCAATCCAGCCGCATGCCAAAGTGACCCTTCACGCCGACCGTCCGGACGGCACGCGCCTGACCTTTCAGGCGGTGGCGCGCCTGGATACCCCGCTCGAGGTGGAATACTACCGCAACGGCGGCATCCTGCACACCGTTCTGCGCAGCCTGATCTGATCTTTTGCGTTACTTGCTTTCCGGCTGGGCCTCGGCCTCCGCCTTCTGCGGCTCTTCGCGGCGGAACGCCGGTTCGGTGACGAGCTCCCAGCCCTGGGTCAACAGGCCGAGCTGGGCGATGGCCATCCAGACGAAGAACACGGTCATTGCCAGGACCAGGAAGTGGACGATGGCCGGGACGCCCGTCTTCAAGTTGTCCAGCCCTGCCTTCACCTGCGTGATCGAATATTGATAACCGGCGATCACCTGGTCGTATTGGGCCACGCTGTTCTGGATCTCGCCGATCGACTCGGCCATCACGGTCAGGTCGGCCTCGAACGTATCGAGATTGCCCGTCGTCTCTTCAAGGCTTCCCTGCATGTTTTCGAACGCTTGCGGCAGGTTGCTCAGGTTATCCGCCACATCCGACAGGGCGGTGGACAGCGGCACTTTGGGGTCGTAGTTCAGGCTTGGCCCAAGCAGCGGGATGCTGCTGAGCGTCCCAAGAAGCCCGTCGATCACGCGCGCGCTCTGAGAGGCCGAGCGCAGCGAGGCCTCGGTCGCCTTGATCGTGTTGGGGAGGTCGTTCTGCATGAGGGCGGTGATCTCGTTCACCATCGGGCCGCTGGATTTTATCGTGCTGGCGGTGGTTTGCACCGTTGATTGGAGCGCGCTGATCGTATCCACCGAGCTCTTCACGGCGGACTGGGTGATGGTGAGGCCCTGGGCGGTGGTCTCCATCGTCTGGCCGAGCAGGTCGATGGTAGATTGCAGGCCCTCCACCGCTGGCTGCTCGATGCGCCAGACCAAAGAGACCGCGCCGATGCTGAAGATTAAACCCAAAACGGCCGCTAAAAGAAGCAGAAT
>JADYYC010000132.1 GCA_020853835.1 Anaerolineales bacterium | reverse complement strand
GCCTGGAGCAGGCTCTGGGGCTGCTGCGCCGCCGCCTGCACAGACTGCGCAGCGGAAAGGCGCCCATGGAAGAGCTGGTCGTCAGCCAGCGCCTCAGCCGCGAACTGGGAGCTTATAAAGCGTTGTCACCTGCGGCGCGGTCTCTGGAGCAGCTCCAGGCTGTCGGGAAAGAACTGCGCCCCGGGCAGCGCGTGCGCTTTGTCTATACGCGCGGAAATCCTGGCGTATACGCCTGGGATTTGCCCGCGCTGCCCGATGCGCGCACGCTCGATCTCGAACGCTATGCTGTCTTGTTGTTGCGCGCGGCCTGTACCGTCCTGGAGCCATTTGGCTTGAGCGAGGAGCTTATCGCGGGGTATGCGCAGAACGTCTCGGTGCGGCAGCTGCGTTTCAGGCTCGCGCCGCGCGATAAAGGGCGGGCGGATAAACCGGAGATTTCTGGAAGGGTGACCGTCAATCACCTGCCCGATATTGGATCGGGCAGGTCAAGGGGCAGGCAGCCGGTCCTGGCTGAAACGCAGAATGATCACGCTGGATATGATTAGAACGCTCCCAAGAATCTGGGGAAGGGTAAAGCGTTCAGCCAGTAGAACATAAGCCAGCGCGGCCGTCATCACCGGCTCCAGGGTGGCGATAATATTGGCTACGCTGGCGGGCAGATAGGTCAGGCTGACGGTGTACAGCCCGTAACCTCCTATCGTGGGGCCAATCGCCAGCGTGAACAAGACCAGCCACCCCACGATGTTCCCGCCCAGCCAGAAGAAATCGGTGGACGCCACGCCGGAGGGTAAAATACGGCCGAACAAATTGAACAGAAAAATAAAAACCGCCGCTCCTGCAAAAGCGTACAGCAGTGTGGTCCAGGGGTTGATCGAACGATCGGAGGCGGCCTTGCCCATCAGGCTGTAGGAGGCGAAGAAGATCCCCGAGGCCAGGCCGGTAATTATGCCCACCGGATTCAACTGCCATGTCGAGGGATCGTAAGCGCCCGACACAAAAATGCAGCCCAAGAAACTGAGCGTGACCGCCACGATTTTTACCGCTCCGAGGCTCTCGCCTAAAAGCCACCAGCCCAGAATGGCAGTGAAAGCGGCCGAGCTGTATGCCAGAACTGTCGAAACGGCCGCGCCGTTCAAAGCCACCGATACCGTCCAGGTTGAGTTGAAGATGGCCAGCACAAATCCGTAAAAGAGCATAAATTTTCGATCCTGTGTCTTCAGCACGAGCCTGATCGGGTTCATGATGGCAAAGACGACCCCTAAAACAAGTGTCAGGAAAAGATCGCGCCAAAAGGCAAGCACCAATGGCGGCATTTGATAGTTTACCGTCAGGTAGCGGATAAAAACCGCGGTGGACGACCAAAGCACAGTGGCGATAATACAAATCAAGTAGCCGCGGTTGAAACCGGTCAGTTGACTCGCTTTCTGCAGGGTTGAACTCAAAGCTTGCCTCCACCTGATGACACAGAGCAATTCACCAAATCTTACCATCTTACGCTGGCAGGCGAGGTCATTATTTGTAAATGACCTGTCATGAAGTTCGGAAGGATGAACTATTCTTCTATGGATATTTATCACTTGCCCATTCACAGAAATGGGGCTAAGCTATAATTGGTCAATCAGACCTCCAAATCCCCACTGAGAAGAGCATAAACTTCAGCCAGAAGGAGAAATAACATGACGATCGTACTCGATGGATCGGGATTAAGCGTGGAGAAACTGGTAAGAATCGCCCGGCATGGGGAAAAAGTGGCGCTTCATCCAGAGGCTCTTGAGCGCATCAAGGTTTGCAGATCGATGCTGGAAGAAAAGCTTGCCGCTCACGAGATCATGTACGGCACGAATACCGGTATCGGCGAGTTCTCAGAAGTCGTTTTAAACGACGAGCAGGTTATGCAATTCCAGCGCTATCTTATTTACAACCATGCCGCTGGCATTGGCGACCCGGCGCCCATCGAATATGTGCGCGGGGCGATGGCGGGGCGGATCAACGTTCATGCGCACGGCAATTCGGGATGCCGTCCCGAAATCACCCAGACCCTGGTCGATATGTTGAACAAAGGGGTCACGCCGGTCGTGTGCCAGAAAGGCTCGGTTGGGGCGTGCGGCGACCTGGCGCCGATGTCTCAGATCGCGTTACTGATGATGGGTGAAGGCGAAGCATACTATGAAGGCGAACGGCTTCCTGGCCGCGCGGCGATGGAAAAAGCAGGCATTCCCATACCAGGTTTACAGGCGCGCGACGGCCTGGCTACCATCAACGGGTCGAATCTGCTGACAGCGATGAGCGCCCTGCACCTTTTTGACATGAATCGTTGGCTGAAGCAGGCCGAGATCGCCTGTGCGATGAGCCTGGAAGCGCTTCTGGCAAACATGAAACCTTACGATGTGAGGTTGCACCAACTGCGCGGCTTCAGCGGGGCGATCCGGTCTGCAAACGCGATCCGCAAGTGCATCGAGGGTAGCGACCTGGTCACCGGAAAAATCAAGACCAAAGTACAGGACGCGTACTCCATGCGTTCTTCCCCACAGGTCATTGGAGCTGCCCATGACGCGATCGCGTACGCAAAAAGCCAGGTCGAAATCGAGCTCAACGGCGTCAATGACAATCCGATCTGGCTGCCAGAATATAAGCTGACGCTCACGGGCGCCAATTTCCAGGGTTCGCCGGTTTCGCTCCCGATGGATATGGCCGGCACAGCGATCACCATGGTGTGCGTCCTGTCAGAGCGCCGCATGAACCGGCTGACAAACCCCGCTTTGAGCGTGGGACTGCCGGCTTTTCTGACCAAAGGCGCGGGGATGTTCTCGGGCATGATGCTCAGCCAGTATACCGCCGACAGCCTGATCGTCGAACAGCGCATTCTCAGCGCGCCCGCCAGCATCGGGTCGATCCCCGCTGCCGCCGACCAGGAGGATTTTGTCTCGATGGGTATGAACACGGCGATTAAGAACGCCCAGATCATGGATAATGCCTGTGGCGTTTTGGGGATCGAGTTCATGGCCGCGGCCCAGGCGCTGGATTTTCGTGAATTCACGCCCGGCAAAGGCGTGCAGGCCGCCCGGG
>JADYYC010000131.1 GCA_020853835.1 Anaerolineales bacterium | reverse complement strand
GACGCCCTGTTTGCCCTGGCCCAGTTGACCGTGTTGGGGCTGGGCGAGGCAGTCTCTAAGGAAGCCGGGCTGTGGGCCAGCCAGGTCTTGCAGCAAACCTGTCTGCGCCTGACCCAGGGACAGTTCCTGGACCTGTATTATGAACAGCGCGAAGACCTGGCCGTGAAGGATTACTGGCCGATGGTCGAGGGGAAGACGGCGGCGCTGCTTTCGGCCTCGACCCAGATCGGCGCGATCGCCGCCCAGACTCAGCCCGGCCGGGTCGAATCTTTCCGCCGCTTTGGCGAACTGCTCGGGTTTGCGTTTCAGGTGCAGGATGACCTGCTGGGCATCTGGGGGGATGCGGCCTTGATCGGCAAATCGACCGCGAGCGATTTGGTTTCAGGCAAGAAATCGCTCCCCGTGCTGTTCGGGCTGGAAAACAGGGGTGAGTTTGCAAAGCGCTGGAAACTGGGCGCCGTCAGGCCGGAGGAAGTGAACCGCCTGGCGCAGGCGCTCGAAGCCGAAGGGGGGCGGGCGTTTGTGGAACGGGAAGCCGACCGCCTGACGCGCGAAGCGCTGCAATCTTTAGACGATGCAAAACCGGAGGGGGAAGCGGGGCATGCGCTGGAGGAACTCGCCGATTACCTGTTGAAACGCCGGCTGTAGAGCCGCCGCGGCGGGTTATTTGAACTCGCGGGAATGGTCAGACAAATTCCCTGAAGACCCGGTTGCCGAGCAGGCGCCCGGCGCTGGTCAGGCGCAGGCGGCGGTCGGGCGCGTGGCCAAACCATTCCAGTAGCCCAAGCGTGCTCAATGGTTCGATTTGCCGCTCGAACGTCTCGCTTAGCGAGACGTTGAACCGCTGGTAAAACTGCGCCTCCGAGACGCCTTCACGGGTGAGGCGCAATCCCATCATCATGGTTTCCGCAATTTCAGCCGAGAGGTCGATCGGGGTCAGGCTTTGCGTGGCGGGCGTGCGCGGGAAGGGTAGTCTCTCCGGCGCATCCCTGCGCAGGGCTTTGATGTAAGCGGAGGGCGAGAGGACGTCAGCGGAGCGGAATCCGTTCGCATAGCCGTGCGCTCCGGCCCCACAGCCCAGGTAGGGGAGGTTGCGCCAGTATTGCAGGTTGTGACGGCAGGCGAGCGTTGGCGGTTCTATGGCGGATCGTTGGTCGCCATGCACCGAGCGCGCCCAGTTCGAGATCTCATACTGGATGTAACCGGCTTTTTCCAGGCGTTCGGTTGCGTAATCGTACATGTCGGCAGCCAGATCAGGATCGGGCGATGAGAGCAAACCACGAGCCGCCCAATGCCCGAAGGGCGTGCCGTGTTCCAGGCTCAACGCATAGAGCGAAAGGTGCTCTGGATGGAGGCCCAGGACGAGTTCGAGGGTGTTTTGCCAGGTCGCCAGCGCCTGTTCAGGCAGGCCGTAGATCAAATCCAGGTTGAGGTTGTCGAACCCCGCCCGCCGCGCCCAAAGGACGCTCCGGATCACCTCGGGGTAATCGTGCGTCCGTTCGAGCAGCCGGAGTTCCGCGGGGTGGGCGGACTGGACGCCCAGGCTGAGGCGGTTGACGCCAGCCTCGCGCAAGCCTAGCAGATAATCAAAGGACAGGGTCCCAGGATTGGCTTCCAGCGATATCTCGGCCTCGGGCTGGAGCGCAAACGAGCGCCCAATCGTTTCCATGATCCGGGTCAGCGCACCAGCTGGCAGCAACGAGGGAGTCCCGCCGCCAAAGAATACCGTATGGACAGACAGAGGTTCGGGCGCGTTTTTTGCGAGCCCTTCGATCTCGACGCATAGCGCTTCGACATAGGCCGGGATCAAACTTTCCAGGCCGGCATAGGTGTTGAAATCGCAATACCCGCAGCGATGGCCGCAAAAAGGTATGTGGAGGTACAGACTTATCATGCTCAAGGGTTGAGTCGACCGGCTCGCTTTCCGCAGAAAACTCGAATCGATGGCTATACTATCATAAAGTCAGGTTGAATTTAGGTTAAGAGCGCCTGATTGACGAATAATCAAAGGCTGGTATAATCCCCACGTTCAACCATAAGTTTATGAGCCCAGAACCAAAATCGACCCCAACCCAACTTTGTCCAACCTGTGGGACGCGCATCAGCATCGACGCCACCCGCTGTCTTGTGTGTGGGACCGACCTTTCGGGAAGCGCCAGGGAAAGCGGCGCCCGCTCGTCAAAAGGCGTGCAAGGCAGCCGCATGCCCGAGATCACTCTCAGCCTTCCCGCGGTTATTGGCCTGCTGGCGCTTTTTCTGGCGACGGGCGCGATCCTGGTTTACCTGGCATTGAACGCCACCAACACCCCGGCCGCTGAGGCGCCCCCCTCGCCCACCGTCACGCTGACCGAGACGCCCACCCTGACGCCCACGCCTGTCACGCCAACGGCTACCTGGACGCCAGAACCCAGCCCGACGCCCTTTGTTTATACCGTTCAGCTTGGGGATAACTGCGGCACCATTGCCCACAGCTTCGGCGTGTCAGTCCAGAGCATTGTCCTTCTTAATAATTTGCCCGCGGACTGCAGTACGCTTTACGAAAACCAAAAGTTATTGATCCCGCAGCCGACCCCCACCGCGACCGCGATGCCCTCCGCAACCCTCAGTTCGGCGGAGGCAACGGATGCAGCCTGTCAGAAGCTGGATTACGCGGTTCAGGAAAATGATACGCTGAGCTCGATCTCCCTTAACTACAACGTCCCTGCCGATGCCTTGCGGGAATACAACGGGCTGGTGAACGACGTGGTGCGCTTCGGGCAGGTCATCGTGATCCCTCTCTGCCGCCGCAACGCGACGCCGGGGCCAAGCCCGACGCCAACGCTCCCGCCGCCCTACCCGCCGGTCAACCTGCTCCTGCCGCCAGACGGTTCGCCATTTGCGATGAACAACGCGGTGGTCACGCTGCAGTGGGCTTCTGTGGGCGCCCTGCGCGAAAACGAATCTTATGCCGTCACGCTTGAGGATGTGACCCAGGAGGAGGGGCGCCGCCTGGTGGATTACGTGACGGATACCAAGTTCATCGTGCCCCTCTCGTTCTTGCCCAACGACGGCATCCCGCACGTCATCCGCTGGTGGATCATACCGGTGCGCCAGGTTGGCACGGATAAGGACGGGAACGCGATCTGGGATCCGGCGGGCGCGGTGAGCAGCCCGCGCGTGTTCACCTGGCTGAGCACCGGCCTGGCGACCACCCCAACCCCATAAACAACGCTTTGCGAGCAGGGAAATATGGCAATAAAAAAAGGGCGGGGTCGCCCGCCCTTTTTGGTTATTTCTTCGCGGCTGCTTCCAGCATCGCGGTGGTCAGAGATTTTGGCCGCTCCAACGGCTGGGAGAGGGCGCGCGCCCAGACCGCGTTGGCTGTCACGCCCAGCGCACGGCTCACCCCAAACATGACGGTATAGAAACCGCATCCGCCGTGAGCATCGCAATCCTTGACCCCATAATGCTGTTGAAGCGACCCGCTGATCGCATCGACGTTGGGCCAGGGGTTTTTCGCCTTGCCTTGTTCGACCAGGACCTGCGGCACGATATCGTAAACCATGCTGGCGAGCTTGAAAATCGGGTCTTCGGGGAAATGAGCCCGGCCGAATTCTAACTGGGCCGTAAAGCGCGGGTCTGTCTTGCGTAAGACGGCGTGCCCGTAACCGGGAATGACCTGGCCGGCGTCGAGCGTCTCCCAGGCGAACTTCCGCAGTTCTTCTGGGCTGGGCACGCCATTATGTTGTTGGTAGACGTCCAGGAGCCAGCCCAATGACTCCTGGTTGGCGCGCCCGTGGAGCGGACCAGCCAGGGCGTTCATCCCGCCTGAAACCGCGTAGTAAATATCGGACAGGGTGGACCCGACGAGGTGGGTCGCATGCGCACTGGCGTTGCCGCTTTCGTGATCCGAGTGGATGATGAAATACAGCCGGCAGAGGTCTGCGTATTCGGGGTCGGAGACCTCCATCATCTGAGCAAAATTGGCGCCTAAGTCGAGCGATCTGTCGGGGGTGGGCAGTTTGCCTTCTTTGTGTTTCAGGTTGTAGATGAACGCGGCGATGATGGGCAGGTTGGCGGTCATGTTCAGGCTGTCTTCGAGCATAGGCCGCCAGTAATCGGCTTTGTGCATGCCCTCGCCATACCTGCGGCTAAAGACCGATTCTGTCTGCATCGCCAGGATCGCCTGAGAGAACATTGTCATCGCGGGGGAGCTCACAGGCATCTGGCGCAGCACGTTGAACACGTGCTCGGGGACGTTGTAGCGTGCGCCCCATTCTTGTTCGACGGCTTGAGCCTGTTCGAGCGTGGGGATCTCCCCGATGAGGAGCAGGTAATACAAACCGCCCACCAGGGGTATGTTCGTCCCCGGCAGGCAGGGCAGCCGCGTGAGCAGCTCGGCTATCGAGTAGCCTCTGAGACGTATCCCCTCCACTGGATCGACATACGAGATATCTGTCACCAGGCTCTTGATGTCGCGCATCCCGCTGTAAACCTGGCCGATGGTGACCTGATCGATGACAACGGATTCTGAAGAAGCGAGCAAATTCTTTACCCGCTCTCTCCAGACAGGGATCTGGGCTTCAAGTTTTTCTTCTAATATCATGGGGGTTCTTCCTCTACAGCTTTAGTTTAGCGATGTTCTCGGCTACGCCTGCGGCAGATTTTTGCAGGGCAGCCATTTCTTCATTGTTCAAAGAGTATTCGTGGATCTTCTCGACCCCATCGCGCCCCAACTGGGTGGGAACGCCGAAGAAGATGTCTTTCAGGCCATATTCGCCGTTCAAATAGGCCGCTGCGGGCAGGATCATGTGCCGGTCTTTTAGAATTGCATCGACCATTTGAGCGATTGCCGCCGCAGGGGCGTAATAAGCGCTTCCGGTTTTTAGCAAGCTGACGATCTCGCCGCCGCCTTTGCGCGTGCGCTCGACGATCGCCTCCAGCCGCTCTGCGGGGAGCATCTCGTCCAGGGGGATGCCCGCCACGTTGGACGCCCTGGTCAGCGGCACCATCTCATCCCCATGCCCGCCTAACACGTAACAATGGATATTCTCGACGCTGATGCCGAGCTCGAGCGAGACAAAGGCGCGCATGCGGGCTGAGTCGAGCACGCCCGCCTGTCCGACGACCCGGTTCGACGGCACCCCAGCTACCTTCAACGTCAGGTACGCCATGACGTCGAGCGGGTTGGTGAGGACGATAAAAATGGCGTTCGGGGAATAGCGAATGGTTTCCTGGGTGGCGTTGCGAACGATGTCAGCGTTTGCCGAGAGCAAGTCGTCGCGGCTCATACCGGGCTTGCGGGCGAGGCCGGCGGTGATCACGATGATATCGGAACCAGCGGTTGCCTCAAATTCGTTGCTCCCCGTGATGCGCACGTCCTTACCCACCACAGGCAGGGCCTCCTGCAAATCCAGAGCCTTGCCTTGCGGCATGCCTTCAACGATATCCACCAGGACGAGATCGGCGATTTCTTTGTCTGCCAGCCAGTGGGCCGTGGTGGAACCAGTCATCCCCGCGCCGATGATCGATACTTTATTGCGCATTTATTTCCTCTCCTGTGCGAACAAGAAACAAAAACCCTGACTGATCGACCGGTCAGGGTTATGAGGTTTACTGGCGCTTGAGCGCGACATTGCTGGGGGAGGTTTCCCCTGCTATTTCATCCAGGTAGTGGTTGGCTTGAATGGCCGCCGCCGCGCCCATCCCCGCCGAGGTCACCACCTGACGGTACACCGGGTCGGCTGCCTCGCCTGCGGCAAAAACGCCTCGAATGTTGGTGCGCATAAGCTTATCGGTGATGATGTAGCCGGCGGCATCCATGGTCAATTGGCCTTCGAACAATTGCGTGTTCGGTGTGTGGCCAATAAAGATGAAGACCCCGTCGGTTCGCATCTCTTGGATTGCGCCGCTGCGCAGATTTTGTAAGCGAATGGATCTGACAGCATCCTCGCCAACGATTTCGGTCAGGACGCTGTCCCAAATAAATTTAATCTTAGGGTTATCAAAGGCGCGCTCCTGGAGGATCGGTCCGGCGCGCAATTCGTCCCGGCGGTGGACAATCGTCACGCTGTCCGCGTAACGGGTCAGGAAGATCGCTTCCTCGACCGCGCTGTCTCCGCCTCCCACGACGATCACTTCCTTGCCCTTGAAGAACCAGCCGTCGCAGGTTGCGCAATAAGAAACTCCGCGACCGGTCAGTTCACGTTCGCCAGGGATTTCGAGGTGGCGCGGGGTGGCCCCGGTGGTGACGATGAGCGTATCCGCCAGATAGACCGTGTTGTAAGTCTCGATCCGAAACGGCTTGCGCGACAAATCCGCTTTTATAGCTGTATCGTATTCCACGACGGCGCCAAACTTCTCCGCCTGCCTCTGGAACAGCTCAACCATCTCCGTTCCGCTCACGCCATCTGGAAAACCGGGGTAGTTCTCGACCGTGTAGGTCAGCGAAACCTGTCCCCCAAGTTCCATTCCAGTCAGCACGACCGGGTTCAGGTCTGCTCTGGCGGCGTACAAGGCGGCGGATAAACCAGCCGGGCCAGTGCCCAGAATCAGCACTTTGACGTGTTTTTCGCTGTTTTGATCGGGTTGGCTGGCAACCGGTTTCAAGTTGAAATCCATCATTTATATCCTCATATCCTCATAGGTCAAATCTATTCTATAGATGAGACGTGAGTGAAAAACGTTACATCGAAAGGTTCTTATGAAGCGCGCGAGATCATCGCTTGGTCTCAAGGATGCTGTTTAGAGCCGCCCAGGCCTGAAAGCGCGGCTGCCCCTGACCGCATGCGATCACGACTGGATCACCGGCCCAGAGTCGATCACCTCCTGGGATACCTGGCTGGCAAACTGGCTGAAGTTTTCCTGGAACCGGGTCACCAGCAGGCTGGCCTGGCGGTCGTAGGCTTCTGGATCAGCCCAGGTGCCCCGAGGGTTCAAGATCTCAGCGGGGACATCCGGCACGTTGTCTGGGACGGCGATTTTGAAAAACGGGTCGGTATGCATCGCGATATTGTCCAGCCGGCCTTCCAAAGCGGCCCGGATCATCGCGCGCGTGTGGGGTATGCGGATGCGCGTTCCCTCTCCATAGGGCCCGCCCGTCCAGCCGGTGTTGATCAGCCATACTCGCGATTTATGCCGGGCGATCTTTTCACCGAGAAGATTGGCATACACAGATGGATGGAGCGGCAGGAATGGCGCTCCAAAGCAAGTGGAAAACGTGGTTTGAGGTTCCTTGACGCCTGTTTCGGTTCCGGCCAGCTTGGAGGTGTAACCCGAAAGGAAATAATACATGGCTTGTTCGGGGGTGAGCCTGGCGATGGGCGGCATGACCCCAAACGCATCGGCGGTCAGGAAAAAGATGTTGGTCGGGTGTCCCCCGCGGCCGCTGGGGGCGGTATTGGTCAGAAAACCGATCGGATAGGCGGCGCGCGTGTTCTCGGTCAGGCTGTTATCGTTGAAATTAACGCGGCGGGTAAACTGGTCGACGGTCACATTCTCAAGGACCGTGCCGAAGCGGCGGGTCGCCTTCCAAATCAGCGGCTCATCCTCTTCGCTCAAGTTGATGGTTTTGGCGTAGCAGCCGCCCTCGAAGTTGAAGACGCCGTCATCCCCCCAACCGTGCTCATCATCGCCGATCAAAGCCCGCTCGGGGTCAGATGAAAGCGTCGTCTTCCCCGTTCCTGACAGGCCAAAGAAGAGGGCGGTGTCGCCGCTTTTGCCAATGTTGGCAGAGCAGTGCATCGAAAGGACCCCTTTTTGCGGCAGCAGATAATTCAGCGTTGTGAAGATGGATTTCTTGATTTCACCGGCATAGCTGGTCCCGCCGATGAGGATCAATCGTCTTTCGAAGTTCAGGATGACGAAAACTTCCGAGTTGGTGCCGTCGACCTCCGGGTTGGCGTGAAAGCCGGGGGCATGGATAACCGTGAACTCGGGCACATGGTTGATAAGCTCTTCAGGCGTGACCCGGATAAAGAGATTGCGTGCGAAAAGGCTATGCCAGGCTGTCTCGGTAATGACCCGGATCGGGAGTTTGTAATCAGGATGCGCGCAGGCTGTCGTGTCTTGAATGAATATATCGCGCCCCTGGAAATAGGACAGCATAAAGTTGTGCAGTCGATTAAAATTTTCGACCGGAAACTCTTTATTGACCTTACCCCACCAGATTTGATTGTGATCTTCCTGGCAGCAAACAACAAACTTGTCGTTGGGCGCCCTGCCGGTATAGCTGCCGGTTCGCACGATTAAGGCGCCTTCATGCGCGATGATCCCTTCGCGGCGTGAGACAACCCGCTCGACAAGCGCCGGGGTGGTGAGGTTCCAGTAACTCATGTTCAGGTTGCGGAACCCCTGGCGCTCGACCCCATAGCTGCTCGGCAGTCCCATTTTGTTTACCGTCATAGTATCCTCCTTGAGCGATTCTTAAGATTGATAATCAATCAACGAACGATTGATTATTAATTTGTACTTGGCCCCTGGGCCATGTGGTAAATCACATCCGCCGCGGAAACCACAGCAACCGGAACGATTCTTCCCTCTTCCAACTTTGTGACCACCACGCGATGGATCTGCCGGTCGATAAGAATCGAGGCGACATCGCCAATCGAAGCCTCCTCGGATACCGTCGCCACCTCTGGGTTCATATACTCTGAGACCGTCCTGCGCTGCCAGTTTTTATCCTCCGCCAAAGCTCGCATCATGTCGGTTCGAGAGATAATGCCTTGCAGACTGCCACCGGCGTCTACGACCACCAGAGCGCTGACATCCTCTTTGACCATGCGCTGTGCCGCAAATAGCAAGGATACCTCTTTGGCGCAGGTCATGACGCCGTATCGTTTTGCTTCTTGCACGGTTTTGTCGATTGGCATTTCGAAGTAACCTCCAGCGCAACAACCGTTTATTCTAAACGGTGGCATCCCCCGCAAAAATTATAATGCAATCGGAGAGAATTTATAATAAATTGGCGGCTGGATTAGCAAAAAGACCTTGTTGAAAACGTGTTTCCCCAAGGTCTTTTGATTATATCCCGTCACGCTCGATCAGCGCCGTGGAGGCTTCCTGCCGCCGCGGCGGTCGTCGCCGCGCCCTCCGCCCGGACGGTTTCCGCCAGGGCGCCCGCCGCCGCGCGGCCGGTCGTGTTCCGCTGCCTCCTCGACCGTCCAGCCCTCCAGGACAGCCTGGCGGGACAGCCGTATTTTCCCCTGTTCGTCGATGCCGGTGACCATCACCGTGATCTCGTCGCCCAGGCGGACAACGTCTTCGACCTTGTTGACGCGCTGGCTGTCAAGCTGTGAAATGTGAACCATGCCATCGATGTTGGGCAGGATCTCCACAAACGCGCCGAAGTCGGTCACTCTCACCACCTTGCCGGTGTAAATGCGCCCGACCACTGCCGATTCGGTCAGCCCTTCGATGCGCTCTCGAGCCATGCGGGCGCTTTCGCCGTCGGAGGTGGCGATGAACACCGTCCCATCTTCGGCGATGTCGATCTTGGCGCCGGTATCCTCCTGGATGCTGCGGATCATTTTCCCGCCAGGGCCGATCACCGCGCCGATTTTATCGGTCGGGATTTGGATCACGGTGATGCGCGGGGCGTGTGGCTTCAACTCCGGTCGAGGGGCGGGGATCACCTTCATCATCTCGTCCAGGATGGCTAGCCGGGCGACGCGCGCCTGTTCAAGCGCTTCCCTCATGATCTCCGAGGTGATGCCGCGGATCTTGATATCCATCTGCAGAGCCGTGATGCCCCGGTCAGTCCCGGCGACTTTGAAATCCATGTCGCCCAGGTGATCCTCCATGCCGAGGATATCGGTCAGCACGCAAAAACGCTCATTTTCTTTTACAAGCCCCATAGCCACGCCCGCCACCGGGGCTTTGATCGGCACGCCGGTGTCCATCAACGCCAGCGTCGATCCGCAGACCGAGGCCATCGAAGACGATCCGTTCGACGACAATACCTCGGAGACAAGTCGCAGGGCGTAAGGGAAAACGGTTTCGGGCGGGATAACCGGCACCAGCGCGCGCTCGGCCAGCGCGCCATGACCCACGTCCCGGCGTGAAGCGCCGCGCAGCGGTTTAACCTCGCCGGTCGAGAAGGGTGGGAAATTGTAATGGTGCATATAGCGCTTGGTTTCGGCCGGGGTGAGGCTGTCCAGCTCCTGAGCTTCACGGGGCGTTCCCAGGGTAGCCAGCGTCAGCACCTGGGTTTCACCGCGCGTGAAGAGCCCCGACCCATGGGCGCGCGGGCTTACGTCCACCTCGCACCAGATCGGGCGGATGTCGGTCAGGCTTCGCCCGTCGGGACGCACCCCCTGGTCGAGGATGCGGGCGCGCACCACGCTCTTGAGAGTGTTTTCAAAAGCATTCTTCACTTCTGACTTCAAACTCTCATCGTCTGCGGAAAGCTCTGCCACAAGTTCGTCCCGGAGACGGTCGATGTCTTCATATCGCGCGGCCTTCTCGTATGGCTGGTCGAAAAGCGCGGCGAGCGGAGCCTGTGCGCGCTCATAGACGTTTGATTGGAGATCTGCACCGGTTTGAAAGGATTCATAGCTGCGCTTAGGCTTGCCGGCTTCGGCAGCCATGCGTTCCTGCACGTCGATCAGCGGCTGGATCGCTTTATGACCGAATTCAAGCGCTTCGAGCATGCGAGATTCTGAGACCTCGTTAGCGCCGCATTCGACCATCAAGATCGCGTCCCGTGTGCCGGCGACGCGCAGATCAAGATCGGATCTTTCTATCTCCTCAAAAGTGGGATCTGCGATCAGTTCTCCATCGATCTGGGCGACGCGCACAGCGCCGATTGGACCCCCGAAGGGGATGTCCGAGACCATCAACGCGGCTGAAGCAGCGTTGATCGCCAGGATGTCGATCGGATTGACGCCGTCGGCCGAAAACGAGTAGAGGATCACCTGGACATCGTTGCGCATGTCCTTTGGAAAGAGGGGACGGATAGGTCGATCAGTGAGGCGGGCGGTCAGAATAGCTTCCTCGGTCGGCCGGCCTTCGCGGCGGAAGAAGGAACCCGGTATACGCCCACCGGCGTACATGCGCTCTTCGTAATCTACCGTCAACGGGAAGAAATCGATCCCGGTACGGACGGTATCGCTCATTGTGGCTGAGGCGAACACCATGGTGTCGCCCAAACGGATCGTGACCGCGCCGCCAGCCTGGGTTGCAAGACGTCCTGTTTCGAAAAGGAAATCTTTGCCACTAACCGTGGCATGAAACTGTTTACTTTCTGGTTGCATAACGAATATTCTCCTGTTTATTGCCCGCCTGGTCAGGGACTGAAAGCCGCCGACAATGAATTTTGTCTCCGCCTTTCAATTCCCAACCTGAGGGCATGGCTTAAAATTAATGAGTAGATGGTGACCTGCGCGCCATCTACTCGAACGATTCACCTATTTTCGTCGGATGCTCAAGCTATCCGTGAGAGCTACATAACGCTGGAAATCTTTCCGGCGGATGTAAGCGAGCAGCCGGCGCCGCTGTCCAACCAGCTTCAAAAGGCCGCGCCGAGAAGATTCATCGTGCGTGTTGGCACGCAGATGGTCTGTGAGTTGAGTAATCCGCTTGGTCAATATCGCGACTTGTACCTCCGGCGATCCGGTATCGCTCTGGTGGCGGGCGAATTCCTCGATCAGTTTGGTCTTTGTTTCCTTGTCCAGTGCCATTGACGTCTGCACTCCTTTCTATGCTTCAATTGACTTAGCAGGTCTCCATGCCGGCAGCCAGCCCGACCGCCGGATGGTCTAGTCAAGGTGGAGCGATTATACCATAATCAGAATACCGCAATTGATAAAATAACACCCAGACGGTTGGGCAAAGCCAACCGCGGACAGCCTCATTGGTGTTCTGTGGATTGCCTTTCCGCCGTGCGCAGCGTTTGTTGAAGCTCGGTCGGGAATGCGCTCAGCGATTGGCGGATCAGCCAGGCAGTATCCCGCGAGTTCGGCATGGCGAGCGTTTGCTGCAGGAAAAACCCGGTCTCTTGAGGGGAGCGGCGCGCCAGGGCTGCCAGCACGTCCAGCAGGTCCGGCTTCAAAGCGCTCGGAACGCTGCTGGCAAGTGGTTGAATAAGCCGGTAGAAGACCGGCATGTTTTGAAATTCGGGGTTTTCGATCAACGGCAGCAGTGCCCGCAGCCCAAGCTGCTTATAAAACGGGTCTTTCAAAGCCAGCCAATCCTGGATCAAGCGCACGATGGAGCGTAGCTGCTCTCTTTGCAGCCCGGCGAATGAGTTTTCCATTACGGCTTCGATCAGGGTGAACTCCAGGTCGGGCTTGAGCCAGACTTGAATGCGGTCGAGTATTTGGGCGGGGGGGTCGGGTGGGATCAGCCCCAGCAGCATGGCAGCCAGAAGGCGCGGCTCAAGGTAAGGCTCTTCCCAAAGCGCGTCGCACAGCGCCAGCCCCTGCTGAGTGTTACCGGTCGCCAGCGGTGTCAGCTCATGCAAGATCATTCGCAGAACCGGCGGGCGCACTTTGTAAGACGTGATCATCGGCGGCGGGGCGCCCGTTTGACCTGGATGGCGCGAACGGTCTGCGTAGAACTCCAACAGATGATGCAGCAAACGGATGAAAGCCGGCGGGTCTTCAAAATGCCCCGCCAGTTCTGCCGCCTGCTTTCGCAATAAGGCTGGCTGGATTGCCGGCATGGTTAATAGGCTCTGGCGAAGATCACCTTTCGCCGGGCAGGTTTCCCGCACACAATGCAGGCGCCCGTGCCGTCCGGCTGGTCGAGCGGGATGCAGCGGGTGGTCGCCTTTGTGTCATCTTTAACCCTGGCTTCGCATTCGGGGTTTTCACACCACCATGAATACGCCCAGCCATTTGCGACTGCTTCGGTCAGAGCAGCGTAATCGACCGGGTCATGCGTGTTGGCTTGGCGAAATGCCAGGGCGCGATCGTAGAGCGCGGTGTGAATTTCATCCAGAGACTGCGTGACAGCCTGCGAGAGGTTCTGCTGTGACAGGAGAGACTTTCCCGCTTTGCCAGGGAGGTCTCGTCGCGCCAGGGTCACGCAGTTGTTTTCAACATCCTTAGGCCCGATTTCGATTCTCAACGGGACGCCGCGCATTTCCCAATCATTAAATTTGAAGCCAGGTGTGACTTCGGCGCGGTCATCCACTTTGATGCGGAAACCAGCAAGCTCCTGCCGCACCCGCTCGACGCTCTCCATCACAGCCTTTTTTTCCTGATCCGACTTGTAAATTGGGATGATGACTGCCTGTATCGGGGCTAATCTCGGCGGCAAAATCAAGCCCTTGTCATCGCCGTGCGTCATAATGATGGCGCCGATGATCCGGGTCGAAAGTCCCCATGAGGTTGTCCAGGCGTATTGCATCTCATTATTCCAGTCCAGGAACTGGATATCGAAGGCGCGGGCGAAGTTTTGACCCAGGAAATGAGATGTGCCCGATTGCAGCGCGCGCGTATCCCCCATCATCGCCTCGATGGTGTAGGAACGCACCGCCCCGGCAAACTTCTCTTTATCGCTCTTAAGACCCGCGATCACGGGTAATGCGCCTTCATTGACTGCAAAATCGGCGTAGACGTTGAGCATCCGCAGCGTCTCTTCTTCGGCTTCCTCAGATGTGGCGTGGGCGGTGTGGCCTTCTTGCCAGTAGAATTCGAGGGTGCGCAAAAAGAGGCGCGTGCGCAGTTCCCAGCGCACGACGTTCCCCCACTGATTGATCAGGAGCGGCAGATCGCGGTAGGATTTGATCCATTTGGAATACATGTACCCGATGATGGTCTCGGAGGTCGGCCTGACGATGAGAGGCTCTTCGAGCGTTTCACCGCCGCCAATGGTCACCACTGCCAGTTCGGGCGAGAACCCCTCGACATGCTCCTTCTCTTTTTCCAGGAAGGATTTCGGAATAAGCAGCGGAAAGGCGGCGTTGACATGCCCGGTGGCTTTGAAGCGCCGGTCAAGCGCCATCTGGATGTTCTCCCACAGCGCCCAGCCGTAGGGGCGCACAACCATACAACCGCGCACGGGCGCGTAATCGGCCAGCTCGGCGCGCTGCACGATCTGGTTGTACCATTCAGAGAAGTTTTCACGACGGGTGGGTAATTTGTCGGTGGTGGTCATAAAGTTCCTTTACATACAGAGGTAGCGCAAGTATTGTACTCTGGTTTGAATGGATTCAGCGCCAATGGAGAGAATACCCCAGCGCCTCCCCCGTTTCTCGTTATCTCCCCGCAGATAAGATTTCCAGCGCATCTTCTGGGCGCTCGGCAAAGGTCAGCCAGGTCCGCTGATTTGCTGGCACATAATTGGGGAAGGTTTGTAAAAACGCCTCGATCACCGCTTTCCATCCGGGGCCAAGCAGGATGAGAGGGCGCGGGGCGATTGAATCGGTCAAGAGCAGGTTCCAGGTGAGGGCAACCTCGGTGAGCGTTCCTGGGCCGCCGGGGAGGGCGATCGCGGCGTCGCAGCCGTCGATCAGGGCATACAAGCGTTCCATCATGGTTTTATAGCGCCGCTCTTCCTTAACCCACTGGTTGGGGCGAACCGGGCGCCAGTTTTCGATTTGATCACAGGTGACGCCGATGACATGCGCGCCCGCCAGCGCCGCGCCCTTCGAAACCGCCTCCATCGAGCCGATGTACCCACCCGTTAGGACTGTATGTCCGGCTTCTCCAAGCAGGCGCCCGAGGCGCTCTGCCTGGGCGTAGTCTCTGGCTTCGGTATTAGACCCGCCAAACACAACCACGTTCATGTTTTTCCCTGGTCCCATTTTCGTTGGTAATTCTTCTCGAGTTTTGCGAGAACCGCTTTTTCCAGATCGATCCCTGTCAGGCTGGCGATCTGGAGCAGGTAGAGCAGCACATCGGCCAGCTCGGCGGAAAAGGCCTCCGCATCATCCAGCCTGTCGTCCCACTGGAAATGTTCCAGCACCTCGCTCGCCTCCAGGCATAACGAAATAGCCAGATTGCGAGGCGTCTGGGGGCGGGGGCTGTCTGGCGCATACCATCCCTGGGCAGACACAAAGCTGTGCATGGCCTGGGTGAGTTCCTGAATATCCATGGGGACGATTATATGGGCGGCGCGCCGAATAGTCAATCGGCGCTTTTGCGCTCGGGGCGCAGGGTTTTCAAAGCGGCCTCGGCGGAGGCCTGCTGGGCGGGGTGCCAGCCAGGTTCTGTGCTCATGCGCTCCAGGTGCTTAATGACCGCTTTTTGTTCGCCCTCCGAAAGCGAATAAAAAGCTGAGCGTACCATTTGCGGATCGCGCGACAACAGCCTGGACCAAAGCGAATCAAGATCGTCTTGATTTTCATGCGCAAGCATACACAGAATTATGCCACAAAGTTGGGCGGTCAATATCCTTTATAATAGCGCTGATGCAGGTTATTTTGACGCATGAACAGACGGATTTTGATGCGCTGGCATCTTTGCTGGGGGCGTCTCTGTTGTATGAACACGCCATCCCGGTTCTGCCGCGCCGCATGAACCGCAACGTGCGCGCTTTCTTGTCCCTGTATGGCGCCGAGCTGCCGTTTGTCGACCCGCGCGATCTGCCCAACCGAGAAATCGAAAAGCTGATCCTGGTGGACACCCAGTCTCCGGTGACTTTAAAGGGGATGACGGCGAAGGTCCAGGTCGAGGTGGTCGATCACCACCCGCGGCGCGAGGGCTTACCCGAAGATTGGGTTGTGACCACACAGGAGGTTGGGGCGACCACGACCATCCTCATCGAAGCGCTCCACGAGCACAACGGGACATTGAACCCGATCTTTGCCACTTTGATGCTCTTGGGGATTTACGAGGACACCGGATCGCTCACCTATTCGCGCACCACAGCGCGGGATCTGCGCGCGGCCGCGCTGCTGATCGATCAGGGGGCCAGCCTGGCGATTGTGAATGACTTCATAAACCAACCCCTTTCGGCGGCGCAGCAAGAGCTTTACGACCGCCTGCGATCTTCGGCAGAGCATTACCATATCCACGGCTTCACGATCATCGTCGCGGCCGGTCATGCGCAAGGGATGGATGAGGAATTGTCTTCCATCGCCCACAAACTGCGCGACCTGCTGGACCCCGACGCCATTTTCATGCTGGTTACGACGCGCGGCGGGGTGCAAATCATCGCCCGCTCGACGACCGACAACATCGATGTGGCCGCGTTTATCAGCACTTTTGGCGGCGGCGGGCATGAGCGCGCCGCGGCGGGATTGATACGCGGGCGTGAGCTGGAGGATGTGCGGGACGAGCTTGTACGCCGCTTGCCTGAGTTTGTCCGTCCTGCCGTTACGGTAGCCCAGATCATGTCTCTCGGGCCACAGGTGCTTGGAACAAACACCCCGGTTCAAGAAGCTGCGCTGCGAATGCGCCGCTACGGTTACGAAGGTTATCCCGTGGTGGAAGAAGGAAAAGTAGTCGGGCTGCTCACCCGCAGGGCGGTTGACCGGGCGATGGCGCACCAGTTAGATTACACCGCGGGGCAGTTGATGGAAAAAGGGAATTTCAGCCTCCGCCCCGATGATTCGATCGACAAACTGCAGCGCCTGGTCACCGATACCGGTTGGGGACAGATCCCGGTCATCGACCCGGAAAGCGGGGAAGTGATCGGAATTGTTACCAGGACGGACTTGTTGAAGAACCTGGCCTCCGGTCCCAAACCGTCGGGGGTATTGAACCTGGCTAACCGCCTGGAATCGATCTTGCCGCCCGAAAGGCTGGCTTTGCTAAAGACGATTGCCAGGGCTGCGCATGAGCAGCGCGCTGCCCTTTACGTCGTTGGCGGTTTTGTGCGCGATCTGCTCCTCGAGCGTCCCAGCCTGGACTTTGACCTGGTCGTTGAGGGCGACGCGATCAAGCTGGCCCGTTCACTGGCGAGGAGATATGGCGGGCGGGTTACGGGGCACGCCCGCTTCGGAACGGCAAAATGGCATCTCAAAGAGCCTGGTGAATCGAAAGCCTCTGCGACAATCGGGGGTGATGGCTTGCAAACGGTTGACCTGGTCTCTGCCCGCACCGAGTTTTACACCCATCCGACGGCGCTGCCCACGGTCGAGCGCGGCAGCATCAAGCTCGACCTGCACCGCAGGGACTTCACCATCAACACGCTTGCGCTGCGGTTAGACGGCCGTCACTATGGCGACCTGCACGATTATTGGGGCGGACTGACCGACCTGCGGGCCGGGCTGGTGCGGGTGCTGCACTCGCTCTCTTTTGTAGATGACCCAACGCGCATCCTCCGAGCGGCGAGGTTTGAACAGCGATTTGCCTTTCAGATCGAAGAGCGGACGATGGAACTATTGCTGGAAGCGCGCCCTTTGATCGAGCGGCTCTCGGGCGACCGCCTGCGGCATGAGTTGAATTACATCCTCGAATCGTCTTTTGCGCCTCAAATTTTCAACCGCCTGGCAAACCTCGGCCTTATCAAAGCTATTCATCCTGCGCTGAGCTGGGATGACTGGCATTACAACCGGCTTGAGGCCCTTCAAAACATCGAGCCGGGCGCAGAATGGGATTTGCCAAACGCCGGCAAGCCGCTTCGGCGTGATCTGGGCTATATCCTGTGGATGATCCAGATCCAGCCGGCTGAAGTGGACGCAGTGATACGCCGCTTAAAGCTGCCGGCTTCTCTCATGGCTTCGGTCGTCTCAGCCTGCCTGCTGTGGCAGGAACGCGCTGCGCTCAAAGGCAGCCCTCCCAGCCTGGCTGTGAGAAAATTGGAGAACGGCTCTTTGCTGGCTTGCTACGCGCTCTATCTGGCGACCGATGATCCGGAACTGCGGGAGGTCTTGCTTCAGTACGTCCAACATTGGCGGAAAGTGGAACCCTCGATCAACGGGCATGACCTCAGAGCTGCGGGCATCCCGCCTGGTCCGGTCTATCGAGTGTTGCTCGGAAAGCTGCGCGATGCGCGCCTGGATGGCAAGATAACCACCGCCGCAGAAGAAAAGGCCTATCTCGAAGAACTCATCGACCTATATATGTCCCTCAATGAAGGTCAGGAATCTGAGGCGAGGTAATCCGTTGGTCGCGCCAGAATGGGTCTCACAGGTGCAAATCCGCAATGCGGGGGAGTTGGACCTGCCAGAGTTAGAATGGGATGGCGAATTTATCCATTTCAGAAAGCTCTACCGTCAGATATACGAGAGCGCCAATGAAGGCCTGGCGCTGATCTGGATTGCCGAATGGGGCGATGCGGGGTTGATCGGTCAGGTGTTCGTTCAACTTGCGAGCGGGCGCCGTGATCTTGCGGACGGGAGCAAGCGGGCCTATGTTTACGGGTTCAGGGTCAAACCGGGGTATCGCAATATGGGGGTCGGCTCAAGGATGTTGCAGTTTATCGAGAATGATTTGATCCAGCGGCGATTTAAAAGGGTCACGTTGAACGTCGCCAAGGATAACGAACCGGCGCTGCAGTTTTACTTACGGAATGGGTACAAGATCGTAGGGAATGAACCTGGACGCTGGACTTTTGTCGACCATCTGGGAAAAACCCGCGAGGTCAATGAACCAGCCTGGCGCATGGAAAAACCGCTTGTTTAAGATGTTAAAACAATGTTAGACTCTGATTCGGGTAGTCCTGATCTGCTTGCATTGTAAATATTTCTATGCTAAAATTTACCTGCTTCTCGGAAGTAGCTACGATACCGGCATTGACGAAAAGTGGGCGACCCCCACTTTTCTGCATGTAGCTCAAGTTGCATGCACCAGGTGGAGATGTTTGAGAGATGAAGAACGAATTTGCCTTGGCCTTTAACGAGGTGCTTGAAGAAAAGGGCCTGCCTAAGGAGATCGTGATCGAGGCGCTTCAGGCGGCATTGGCGTCTGCATACCGCAGACACGTCAATGCTTCGAACGCCCAGCATGTCGACGCGGTCATCGATCCTGAAACCGGACGGGTGACGATCTTTGCCGAAAAAGAGATCGTCGAAGATGTTGAAGATGAGCGGACTGAAGTCTCGCTCACCGACGCCCGCCAGGTTGACCAGGACGCCGCCTTAGGCGAGATGGTGATCGTGGAGAGCACGCCGAATAACTTTGGCAGAGTGGCAGCCCAGACCGCTCGACAGGTGATCCAGCAGCGCATCCGTGAAGCGGAGCGTGAGGCGCAATTCAACCACTTCAGCAAACAAATCGGCGAGATCATGAGCGGGGTTGTCCAGGCAGTCAATTCTCAAACAGTCACGTTGGGGCTGGAGATGAAGGCAGAAGGGCAGATGCCGCGCGCCCAGCAGATCCCGGGAGAACGGTTTCGGGTTCATGACCGTGTCAGGGCGTTGCTGCTCGAGGTCAAAATCACCCCGCGCGGCCCGCAAATCATCCTCTCGCGGGCTCACAGGAATTTCCTGCGGCGTTTGTTGGAAAATGAGGTTCCGGAAATCTATCATGGGCTGGTCGAAATCCGTTCGATCGCGCGTGAGCCAGGCCAGCGTTCAAAAGTGGCTGTCGCGGCGCTGCAATCGGGGGTTGACCCTGTCGGCG
The DNA here is from genome assembly GCA_020853835.1 of Anaerolineales bacterium. Lineage (GTDB taxonomy): Bacteria > Chloroflexota > Anaerolineae > Anaerolineales > UBA4823 > UTCFX2. The sequence continues at coordinate 6,130 of JADYYC010000131.1, read as the reverse complement.
CTTGCGTTGGCATCCGCGGGGTGCGCATCCAGGCTATCGTGCGCGAACTAAACGACGAAAAGATCGATGTCATCGAGTGGAGCTCAGACCCGGCTGTCTACATCGCAAAAGCGTTGAGCCCGGCGCGCGTTTCCGGGGTTTACCTCAACGAACATGCCAAAGGTGTGAAGACTGCCACCGTTGTGGTGCCTGAAGACCAGCTCAGTCTGGCAATTGGTCGGGACGGGCAGAACGCGCGCCTGGGCGCCAAGCTTACTGCCTGGAAAATTGACATCAAGAGCCTGCCCGAGGCGACTTCCGACGCCCTTTACAAGCTGCAGAATGATCCCGACTACGCCAGCATTGCCGCCAGCGAAGAGAGCAACATTTCCCTGGTGGAAGCCATCCTGGCGAAGAAATCGGAAGGCCGCCCGGTGACGCCCGAGGAATACCACCTCCTCACCCAATTTGTGGACCGGGTGGAGCGCGGCTTGATACGACAGCGCGAAACTGAAATACAGGCGGAAGAAGCGGAGATGCTCAAGGCACGGGCGAACGTGCCCGCCAGAGCCTTCGAGGTCGCGCTCGAGGACTTCGATATTTCCGACAGAGTCTATGCCGTGATCAGCGAGACCGGCTTGCAGACCGTCGGCGACCTGATGCTGCAGATGGCGCTTGATGAGGATTCGATCTGGAAATTGAGCGGCATGGGTCCGAAAGCCATGCAGGAATTGAAATCCGCGATTGAGACGCTGCAGGAGCAACTCCGTAGCGAAGAAGCGGCTGTGGCTATTGAGGCTGAGCCGGCCGGTGAAATTGCGCCAACGGAAGAAGCAGCGATCGAGCCAGTCGAAGTTGAACAGCCAGTTGGCGAAGCTGAGCCGGTTGAAGCTGAAGTTGCTCAGCCGGCCGAGCCTGAAGTTGAGGAAGCCCTCGAAGCGGTGATCCCCGAAGTGGAATCTCCCCCGGTTGAGGAGATCGAGCCTGCCCGCGAAGAAGGAGAACTCGAGGAAGAACCCGGCACGTTGGACGAGATCTTTGCTCTGCGCCCCGAGATATTGGAATACTCTAATGCGGAAGAAGACCTCGAACAGGATGACGAAGGCACATCCGATGCTAAGAAGAAGAAGGGCAAGAAGAAAAAGAAATTTGTGGAAGTAGAATACGATCCCGACAAAGATGTGCTCCTGACGAAAAAGAAGCACAAACGGGACGGGTCGGAATGGGAAGAGGGATGGTAGCGCCACGCTATTTATAGGATGAGCTTGTGGCGAGCAAGAAATCGGGACCCAGACGTAAACACATCCCGCAGCGAACTTGCGTTGGCTGCCGGGAGGTGCTTGCAAAACGCTCGTTGATACGGGTTGTTCGCACAGAAGAGGGTCTGAAGATCGATCCTGGTGGAAAGATGGCGGGCCGAGGGGCTTATTTGCACAATCAGCGTTCATGCTGGAGAAACGGCATGAAAGGCGGTCTGGCTCACGCATTGAAAATGGAGCTGACTGAAAAGGATCTGAACATTCTGATGGATTATATGGAAACCTTGCCTGAAATTGATCCATTGCTTGAAGACCAGGTCAATAATGGGTGAGAACAGCAAGGCGGAAAGCCTGTTTTTCAGGAGACCGACCGGTTGTTGTTCACAAATGAAGAATCATCTAAAGTCATGTTGGCGGAAACTCTCTTTCTGTCAGCAGGCATGTTTTTCCGGACCAAGATGAACGTGTAGCAACCTGAGCGCTGCTCGGATCGCTCATCAAGGCACGGAATTGTAAGCTACGAAAGCAGGAGGTGCCATATGAGTGATATTGAGCGACGCACCAAAACAGTCGAATTACCCCCAACTATAACAGTTAGAGAACTTGCAAATTCGATTCACTCCAGCCCCATCGAGGTGATCAAGAATTTAATGTCGAACGGGGTGATGGCGAATATTAACCAACAGATCGATTTCGATACCGCAGCGATCATAGCCGCAGAGATGGGTTATGAAGCCACCCTGGAAACACAGGAAAATGAAGAAGAGGAACAAGGCGAAAACCCATTGTGGCGGCAGATGATCGCGGGGGAGGATCAGGTTGATCTCGTCAGCCGCCCGCCGGTCGTGACGATCCTGGGACATGTCGATCACGGCAAGACCACGCTGCTGGATGCGATCCGGCATACGGATGTGGCGTCTGGCGAAGTGGGTGGGATCACCCAACACATCGGCGCCTACCAGGTGGAGCTGAAGGGCAAGACGATCACCTTTTTGGACACGCCCGGCCACGCAGCGTTTACGGCCATGCGCGCCCGCGGCGCGCAGGGCGCGGATATTGTGATCCTGGTCGTTGCCGCAGATGACGGTGTGATGCCCCAAACGCGCGAAGCTATCGCGCACGCCAAAGCCGCCCGCGTTCCGATCATCGTCGCCTTGAACAAAATCGACCGGTCAAACGCGGACCCGGAGCGGGTGAAGCAGCAGTTGGCTGAAAACGGCCTGGTGCCCGACGAATGGGATGGCGACACGATCGTGGTGCCCATTTCTGCCAAGAAGCAGGAAGGGATTGAAGACCTCTTGGAAGCCATCCTCCTGGTGGCCGAAAACATCGATATCAGGGCCAATCCGAAGGGCAAAGTGATCGGGACGGTGATCGAAGCCGAGCTGGATAAATCGAAGGGCGTTTTGGCCACGCTTCTGGTCCAGAATGGGTCTTTGAAGGTGGGCGACGAAGTCGTCGCGGGGGTCGCTTTTGGCCGCCTGCGAGCCATGTTCGACCATTATGGGCGTAAGATCTCCAAAGCGGGGCCTTCGACGCCTGTTTCTGTTATGGGCCTCAGCGAAGTTCCCCCCGCCGGTGAGTTGTTCTATGTTGTAAATTCGGAGCGGGAAGCCCGTGAGATGGTAAACGAGCGGCAACAGGAGCGCGGAAAAACAAGCGCTGCCGCCAAGAGCGTCGTCACTCTGGAGCAGTTGTTTGACCGTTTCCAGGCTGGCGAGGTGCGTGAGCTGCGTCTGATCATCAAGGCGGATGTGCAGGGTTCGCTGGAACCGATCGTCTCCACGCTGGATGAGTTCAGCAGCGGGGATATCAACATCAATGTCCTGCATGCCGAAACCGGGAATATCACCGAGAGCGATGTGATGCTCGCCGCAGCCTCGAAAGCGGTTGTGATCGGGTTCAACGTCTCGGCAGATTCAGCCGCCCGGCGGCTGGCAGAAGCCGAAGGGGTTTCGATCCGCCTGTACGATATCATCTACCGCCTTACTGAAGACGTTGAGAAAGCGCTCAAAGGTATGCTCCCGCCCGAGGAAAAAGAGAATGTGATCGGCCATGCTGAAGTCAGGGCGATCTTTCGCATCTCCAAGATCGGGAATATCGCCGGATGCAAAGTAACGGATGGGGAGATCCGCCGGAATTGCCGTATCCGGGTTCTTCGTCGCGATAAAATTGTTCATGAAGGACCCATTTCGTCTCTGAAACACCTGCAGGAAGATGTGCGCGAGGTGCGGGCTGGCTTTGAATGTGGCATCGGGGTCAAAAACTTCGACGAGATCGAGGTCGGTGACCGGCTGGAATGTTACTTCATCGAGAAAGTGGCTGTGGAAGAGCCTGTCTTCTAATCTGCTGCGAGGGACACCTTGGTATCTAAACTGCGCCTGGAGCGCATCGCCGAACGCATTCGCGACGACCTGGCTGAAATCTTACACCAGGAAGTCTCGGATCCACGGCTGGATGGTATCTATATTACCGGTGTGAAAGTCGATCGCGAGCTGACTTTTGCAGATATCCATATTTCAGCTCTGGAGGGGGCAGAGAGGTCGAAAGAAATTCTGGATGGTCTGAAACACGCTTCGGGGTATCTTCGCTGGAGTCTGGCACAGCGGATCGAGCTGCGCACGTTTCCACGGCTGCGTTTTCATTGGGATTCGACAGCCGAGAAGGCGGCGCGCATCGAAGAGATCATCGCCTCGCTGCAATCCGAAGAAAACCAGACGGGCGCTCCAATTGAGAACGCATCTGATTCTATAGAAGAAGACGATTCATAAAGAATTGAGAATGCAAAGCAAGCTTATCAGCCAGAAAGCGATCGAGAAGATCCAGCAGTCTGAGAAGATATTGCTGGTAACGCATACCCGGCCGGATGGCGACGCCGTCGGCTCTTTACTGGGGCTGGGCCTGGCGCTCGAAGAGGGTGGTCATCAGGTCCAGATGGTCATTGAAGACGGCGTCCCGCACAGCCTGCGCCACCTGGCTGGGAGTGACCGGATAAGTAGGAAGGTTGAAGGAGAATTTGACCTTGTGATCGTTGTGGATTGTTCGGATTTGGGACGGGTAGGCAAGGCGCTTAATGGCCGGCCTGCCCCCGACATCAACATGGATCACCATATCACGAACGAAGAATTTGCAGAGATCAATCTGGTGGACCCAGAAGCCGCCGCCACGGTGGAGATCGTTTCCAGGCTGCTAGATGAGATCGGTCTGGAAGTATCGAAACCCGTGGCAGCCGCGCTCCTGACGGGCCTTATCACGGATACGATCGGTTTTCGGACCCCAAACGTGAAACCGGGAACGCTTTGTCTGGCCGCGCGCCTGGTCGAAAAGGGCGCAGATCTGTCCGAGCTTTATCGGCGTGCGCTTGTGAGCCGGTCTTTTGAAGCGATGAAACTCTGGGGATTGGGCCTTTCGAGACTCGAACAGGCGCATCGAATGGTTTGGGCCAGCCTTACCATGAGCGACCGGCGTGCGGCGCATTATCCCGGGCGTGATGACGCTGATTTGATCAACGTGCTTTCATCCGTTGAGGATACGGACGTCTCGCTGATCTTCGTCGAACAGCCAAATGGAAACATCAAAGTAAGCTGGCGCGCCCAGCCCGGCTTTGACGTGGCGGAAGTAGCAAAGGAATTCGGCGGCGGCGGACATGCCGCCGCAGCAGGAGCGGAAATCTCAGGCTCATTGTCCGAGGTACAAATGTTGGTCCTCGAACGGACAAAGCTGATTTTAACGGGAGGACACTATGTTCAATCATGATCCATTGAAGGAATCAAGGAACAAGAAAGAAGAACGCGAGAACATCAAGAACGTTGTTTCCGGCGTGCTCGTGGTGGATAAACCGGTCGGGTTGACCTCACACGACGTGGTGCAGATCATCCGGCGTGGAACTGGCATCCGGCGGGCAGGTCACACTGGCACGCTGGACCCGCGCGCCTCGGGCGTGCTGGTCATTTTAATCGGCCCCGCGGTGCGCCTCAGCGAATTTGTATCGGCTTCGGATAAGCGTTATCAGGCGACCATTCGCCTGGGAAGCTCGACCGACACCTACGACGCAGAGGGCAGCATCACCGCTTCGGCTCCAATCGAAGATATTGACGAAGACCGCTTCAACGAAGTGCTCCAGCAATTTGTCGGTGAGATCGAGCAGACGCCGCCCCCTTATTCGGCAGTTAAGGTACAGGGGCGCAAGGCGTATGATATGGCGCGCGAAGGCGAGGAGTTCGAGCTCGAGCCGCGCCTCATTAACGTCTATAGCCTGGAAGTGCTGGAATGGGCGCCGCCGGAGGTGGTCATCGATGTGTATTGCTCGTCCGGCACCTACGTGCGCTCGCTTGCGAATGATGTGGGCAAGGCCCTGGGCACCGGCGCCCACCTGGTGGGCCTCAGGCGGACCAAGAGCGGGCGGTTTACCCTGCGGGATGCCGTGCCGCTCCGGCGGCTGCAAGAGGCGTTCGAAGCCGGCGATTGGTATCGCCAGCTCATCCCGGCCGCAGAAGCCCTGGCAGACTGGCCCATGATCGAGTTGGATGCAGATCAGGTCGAGCGCATCCGCCACGGTCACCGCATCGAGGCCGAACCAGGCGCGAAGGGGCTGGCGCGCGGCGTGAGCCAGCAAGGCGACCTGGTGGCGCTGCTGGAAATCGACCCGGACACGCACGAATGGCAGCCGCGTAAAGTCTTCTTCCAGTCCTAGAGAGCCCGATGCAGCATCTTTGGTCGATCGATGGACTGGGTTTGGGACGGTCGTGGTTGACGATCGGGTCGTTCGACGGCGTCCACCTTGGACACCAGAAGATTTTAGAACAGATCGTCCGCGGCGCGGGCGAAGAAAAAGCGCCTTCTGTCGTACTCACATTTCACCCCCACCCGGGCGTCGTCCTGGGTAAGCGGAG
>JADYYC010000130.1 GCA_020853835.1 Anaerolineales bacterium | reverse complement strand
GCGCGGTGAACCGGATCGAATTCTCGCCCGATGGCGACTTCCTGGCTACCGGGCATCATGACGGTATGCTGCGCCTCTGGGATATGAACACCGGCGAGTTGCTGCTCGAGTTCGACACCGGGGCGGTAGTGCAGAGCATCGCCTATAGCTCAGACGGCGAGATCATCGCCACCGGCGGCAGCTTCGAAAACAGCCGCATCCAGCTTTGGGCCAGCGGTTCTGGGAAGCTCCTGCGCTCGATCGGTAACGCCACCGGCGGGATCAGCAGCCTGATCTTTTCCCCCACCCAGCGCTTCCTGGTCTCCGCTTCTTATGACGGGACGGTGCGGCTGTGGGGCGTCCGCCCATGAGAGGCCCCGCTTGACCGCCTGGCGTCTGTTATGCGGCGCCCTTATGCTTGCCCTGGCCGGGTGGGGGGGCGGCGCGGTGACCGGGCCGCTCCAGGCGCGCCTGGAGGCGCCGCGGGGGCAGACCCGGTTAACCCGCGAGGCGGAAATCAGGTTCGGCGCCTGGGAGTTGGTGACCGCGCTCGCCTGGTCTCCGGACGGGGGAGCGCTGGCGGTGGCGGCGGGCGATTCGGTTTACATCTACAGAGCCAGCGACTGGGGCCTGGTTTCGAGCGCGCGTCTGGGGGCGTTTACGCACGGGCTGGATTTCAGCCCGGATGGCAGGTGGCTTGCGGCCGGCAGCCATGACGGCGTGGTGCGGCTCTGGGATGCGGGGCGGCTGCTCGATGGTTCGTCATTTGAGCCGGTCTGGGCGATTAAAGCTCACCGCAAGGGGGTGAACGCGGTCCGTTTCAACCCCCAGGGGACGTTGTTAGCCAGCGCTGGCAACGACGCCATGGCCCGGTTCTGGGGCATGCCGGACGGCGAGGCGCTCGGCGTGACGATCGGGGGCTCGTTTGCCGTCCCCTCGGTTGATTTCTCGCTGGACGGGCAGGTCCTGGCGGTGGTCAATGGAAACATGATCCGCCTGCGCGAAGCGGCTTCGGAGCGCATCGTGGGGTCGTTTCAAAGCAGCGCGCCGCTCTTCCACGTCGAGTTCAGCCCCGACGGCGAGGAGATCGCGGCCGCCGGCAACGATAACCTGATCCGCATCTGGAAAACGGGGCAGGCCTTCCGCACCGCCCAGCCGGTCTACCCCGAGCCGCGCCTGCTGGCGGGGCACAACGGCCGGGAGGGCACCTTCAGGGCGCTGGTATGGGCGGTCGTTTTCAGCCCCGACGGAAGCCGGTTGGTTTCGGCGGGCGGCGATGCGATGGTTCGGGTTTGGGACGTTCAGAGCGGCGAGCTGTTATCCAGCTCTGTAGCTCACGCGGGCGGGGCGACCAGCCTGGCCTTCCGACCGGACGGGGGCAGGGTCGCCTCGGGTGGGTTGGACGGCCGGGTGGTTATTTGGGCGTTGAATCCATAGAACGGCGGGCGCTCCTGGTCACGGCGCCGGTTGGGCGATGGCGGTAAGCTGTAAGTGAAACTGTTCCGCGCCATAGGTCGCGGTGGCGTTGGGCCCGTGCTCGGTCGAGCTGCTGAGGCGGTTGAGCGAACCCCCCTTTGAATTGACGCCGCCCCCGCTGTCCACGCAGGCCATTGCGGACACAGCCAACAGCAGGATGATCAGGAACATGCACAGCATCAGTTTCTTATCCAAGGTCTTCTTCATCTGGTAATTTCTCAACTCCGGTTGTTTTGCCTGAGGCCGATAAGATAAGGGCGATTCTGCGGACAGCCTTCAGCAGTTTGTCTGTCACCCCTTCTGTTGCAAGGTTCTTGCCAGTATTTCCACCGCGCCAGCCCTCTTCACTCCAGAACGACACCCTTGTGTCTCTGCGAGCCGCCGTTCTTTGGCGGCGTGGCAGTCTCCCGGTGTTAGCAGGAGGCGCGTTTGCGTGTCATAGGCCCGCCGTGGGATATAATGAGCGCGGCGATCCGGAACGCAGCATGGAACATAACGCGCTCATATCAACCATCCGGCAAAATGCGACGGAAGAGATCGTGGCCGCCCTGGGCTTGCCGCGCCAGGGGCTGGCGCGCCGGATTTGCACGCCATTGTTCTGGCCGCCGGCCCATCTTTTCGCCAGGCTGCTGGCGGAGGCCGAGCAGCCTGCGCGCGAAGGCGGGCTCCCCGCGGCGGCGCGCCGCCTGCTGCCCAGGTTTGTGAGCGGGCTGGTCGCCGCAGGCGCGCAGGGCATCCCCTCGCAGGGCCCGCTGCTGATCGTCTCGAACCACCCCGGCGCTTACGACGCGCTGGTGATCCTCTCCCACGTGCCGCGCCGGGATGTCAAATTTGTCGTCAGCGACGTGCCGGTGTTGCACAGCGTGCCCTCCGTGTCGAGTTACATGATCTACACGCCGCCGCAGCCCGAGCGGCGGGCGCAAGCGGTGCGCGAGATCATGCGCACGCTCAGGCAGGGCGGGGCGGTGTTGATTTATCCGAGCGGGCTGGTCGATCCCGACCCGGCCTCCATGCCGGGCGCCGAACAGGCTTTGAGCCTGTGGTCAAAAAGCATCGCCCTGATCTTGAGCAGAGTCCCCGGGGCGCGGCTTCAGGTCGCCATCGTCAGCGGGGTGTTGGCGCCGGCGTGTCTGCGCAACCCGCTGACGCGCCTGCCCAAAGAGCGCTGGAGGCAGCAGAAGCTGGCTGAGTTTATCCAGGTGATCCAGCAGTTGCTTTTCAAGCGCGACTACAAGCTGACCCCCAGGGTATATTTTGGCCCGCCGCGCCTCGTCGACGACCGGCTGGCGCAAAGCGGTGTGGACAACCTGCACCAGTTGATCCTCGAGAGCGCCGGCGAGGCCTTGCGACATAACCTGGCTATGCTGGATTTGGATGATGATGATATGGAGCGGTGAACGATGTGCGATACGGTTGTGATCACGCCGGAGGCGACGACCGATGACGTCATGTTATTTGGAAAGAACTCGGATCGGGAGCCGAACGAGGCGCACACCCTCGTGACCGTCCCGGCAGCCGACCATGAAGCCGGCAGCATGCTGCGCATGACGTACATCGAAATCCCCCAGGCAAGCCACACCTACGCGACGCTGCTGGCAAAGCCGTTTTGGATCTGGGGGGCCGAGATGGGGGTCAATGAGCACGGCGTGACCATCGGCAACGAGGCGGTCTTCACCCGGGTTCCCTACGTGAAAGAGGGCGCCATGATCGGCATGGACCTGCTCCGGCTGGGGTTGGAGCGGGGAAGCACTGCCCAGGGGGCGCTCGAGGTGATGACCGCGCTGCTCGAAACGTATGGCCAGGGCGGGAATTGCGGGTTCCTGCACAAATTCTATTATCACAACAGCTACCTGATCGCCGACCCGGCTGAGGCCTGGGTTTTTGAGACGGCCGGCCCGCACTGGGCGGCCCGGCGCGTCCAGGGCGTGTACACGATCTCTAACGGACTGACGATCAGGAGTGAATGGGATCTGGCCTCGAAGGACCTGGTCAACTATGCCGTTGAGCGCGGCTGGTGCAAGGGGCGGTCGGATTTTGATTTTGCGCGCTGCTATTCCGAGCCGCTTTACACGACGTTCAGCGACTGCCGCGCCCGCTGTGCGCGCTCGCGGGCGCTCCTGGAGGCAAAGCGGG
>JADYYC010000129.1 GCA_020853835.1 Anaerolineales bacterium | reverse complement strand
CGCACCTCCGAGCTGCATGATCAAAAGGAGCGCGTCGAGGCTATTCTAGCCAGCGTAGGCGATGGGGTGATCGTCACAGACCTGGCGGGCGATATCCTGACCGTGAACCTGGCGTTCGAGAAGCTCTCTGGATACTCTGCTCAAGAGATCTCGGGGCTTAACCTGTTCCAGATGATCATGCAGGAAAACAGTCTTATGCAAGTGGGTGTGATGAGAGAATCGCTCCAGGAGGGGCGCGTCTGGAGCGACGAGTTGATCAGCCGGCGCAAAAACGGCAAGCAGTACAATGTGCGCTTTACGATCGCGCCAGTTCATGACCGCAATGGCGTGACAATGGGATTCGTGGGCAGCCAGACGGACATCACGCGCCAGAAAGAACTAGATCGCATGAAGGACGCATTTATTTCAGATGTCTCTCATGAGCTGAGAACGCCCATAACCAATATCGGTCTGTATATCGAACTGCTAAAGAACGCCCAGGCCGACCGGCAAAAACGCTATCTCGAGATCGTCAAAGACCAGTCTGAAGTGCTGACTAAACTGGTTGAAGACATCCTGGATCTATCCCGCCTGACGGCGTCCAAGACCCGACCGGTGGCTTTTACGCCCGCGGACCTGAACACGCTTATTGAGCAAGTGGTCTTAGCGCATATGCCGCTGGCAGAGGCCACAAACGTGAAATTGGAATTCCAGCCTGATTCTGAGCTGCCGCTCATCTTAATTGAACAGAACCAGATCGGCCGGTTGATCACCAACCTGATCACAAACGCGATCCGATATGCGCCGCAGGGCGAGGTGCAAGTATTCACGACCGGCGCGGATGAGCGCATTTGCCTGGGCGTCAGAGACACGGGGATCGGGATCGATCCTCAGGACTTGCCGCATATCTTCGACCGGTTCTATCGTGGGCGAAATGTCAGACAAACTGAGATGCACGGAACGGGACTGGGATTGTCGATCGTTAAAGAGATCGTTGATTTTCATGGGGGAGAGATAGAAGTGCAAAGCGAGCCGGGGAAAGGCTCGTGTCTTCGCGTTTGGCTGCCAGTTACAAAAAAGTAGGCAGTCTGTGTGGCTGACAGCACGTCTCAAATTGTGGACGACTGAGCGGGTAGTCCTGGCGAGTTGGAGTCTGGAAGGAAATGTCGGTAATCGACGATATTAAAGATCGGATTGACATCGTAGACCTGGTTTCCGAGTCGGTACAGTTGCGCCGCACCGGGAAAAACTATACGGGTTTCTGCCCTTTTCACCCCAACCAACGCACCCCGGCCTTCGTAGTATTTCCGGACACCGGCACCTGGCGCTGCTTTGGTCAGTGCAACGAGGGTGGAGATGTCTTTCGATTTGTGATGAAGAAAGAGGGCTGGGATTTCTCGGAAACGCTGCGTTATCTGGCCGAGCGGGCGGGCGTTCAATTGCAGGCTCAAACCCCCGAAGCGCAGGCGGCGGCGGAAGAGCACGACCACCTGCGCAATCTCCTGGAAGAGGCGGTGATTTTCTATCACAACCAGATGCTGAACACCCGGGCCGGGGGGCCTGCGTTGGCATACTTGATGGAAAAACGCGGCCTGAAAGACACCACTGTGGAGGCGTTTGGGCTTGGTTACGCCCCAGCTTCCTGGGACACGGCTCTGAAGCATTTCACCAACCGGGGATACGCGATTGAAGACCTCCTGGCGGCCGGCCTTGTGACGGAGAGGGAAGCGGGCCGCGAACATGCCCAGGGCGCACAGAGCGCGGGCGTGTATGACCGCTTTCGCAACCGCATCATGTTCCCGATCCGGGATGGGCGCGGCCGGATGGCGGGCTTCGGGGCGCGCATACTCGACCCGGAAGACGTGCCAAAGTTCTTGAATTCACCCCAGACCCCGGTGTTTGACAAGGGGCGGTTGCTCTACGGCCTGGACCGGGCACGCAAAGCCATCCGCGCTCAGGACCAGGTGGTGATTGTGGAGGGCTACCTGGATGTGATCGCTCTGCACCAGGCGGGCTTCGAAAACGCGGTTTCACCGATGGGCACGGCTTTGAGCGAACAGCAGTTGCACCTCTTGAAAAATTTCAGCCGGCGGGTGGTGTTGGCGCTCGACTCTGACGCAGCCGGCGATAAAGCCACCTTGCGCGGGCTGCAGATCGCCCGCCAGGCGTTGGAGCGAGAGCAGGACCCGGTTTTCGATGCGCGCGGGTTGCTGCGACACGAGGCGCGCCTGCAGGCGGACATTCGGGTGACCACGCTGCCGAAAGGAATGGACCCGGATGAAGTGGTCAACCGCGACCCCGCTGAGTGGCAGAAGATCCTCGAGCAAGCCCGGCCCGTCGTGATCCATGTCATGGAAACGCTCGCTGCCGGGCGGGATGTTCAGGATGCCAAGGTTAAAAGTGAGATCGCCGCGCAGGTGATCCCGCTGATCGAAGACCTGCCTGACCCGATCGAGCGAGATACTTACCAGCAGCGGCTGGCGCGCTTGCTGCGGGTGGACGAAAGCACGTTAATGGCCTTCAGTCCGCAAACGCGGCGCGCCAAGACGAGGGCGCCCAGGCGAACTGCGCCAGCCGCGCCCGATAAGACGGAAATGGTCAAGCCGGCTGCGATGAGCAGCTATACCCTGGAAGCGCACTGCCTGGGAATATTGCTGCGCCGGCCCAACCTGTTGTACCTGGTGGACCGCAACATGCAGCAAGAGAACCTGCCCCGCCTTTCGCCCGACGATTTCGAGCACACCGATCACCAGACGATCATGCGCTTGTTCCAGGATTCGCTCGACCAGGACCTGGGCGAGCCTCTGGATTTCGTGATGAATAACATGTCCTTGCCTTTGATGGAGCTGGCAGATGGGCTGCTGGCCCGCACGGATAAGTTCGATCCGAGTGAGGAGCGGGTTCTGGAGGATTTGATGCGCGGCTTGCTCGATCTCAGGCGCAGGAAACTCCACCAGGAGCTGGAGTATCAGCGCTACTTGATGGAAGAATCGCAATCTCAGGGAGACATCCGCATCACACAACAAGTGCAATATATGGTAAAACTGACCGAAGTAAAGCGCAGGATCGACCGCGCGATGAAAAAGTTCACCAGCCGTTCGCTGGCGCCGCGAACATAAAGGGACAGGCGGGTGGACTGAAGGAAAAAATTCCGAAAAGAATTATCTTGTAAGGAAAAGAAGATGTCTGCAAGATCAGTGCAGAAAGCGACATCACCGGATTTCCCGAACGATCTGGATGACCCCGATCCGATAAGGCTTCCTGAGCTTGATGAAGAGGATTTGACCCTGGACAATGTCGAGGAAATCCTGAGAGAAAATAGCGGCGGAGAAGGGGATGACTTACTGCCGGGTGAGGATATCGACGAAGAGATACTGTCATTGGAGGCGGATGATCTGGAGGAGTTGGTTAAAGAGGAACCACTGGACCTTCTTCATGATCCAAAAATATTGGCAGAGATAAATGAGGATCCGGTACGGCTTTATCTGAAAGAGATCGGGAACATCGATCTGTTGAAGCTGGACCAGGAATTCTGGCTGGCAACCCGCCTGGAGGCCGCACGGCGTCTGGAAGCTTTGAACCGCCGCCACCCGCTGGCGTGCAACAGCAATCAGGCGGACGAGGGCGACTTTGAGCCGCAGGCCTATCTAAAGGATGGTGAAACGGCCTGGTGCATCTACCGGGCGCTGTACGAGGATCTGTCTACCACCTGGCCGCGGGTCGTGCAGGATACCGAGCGGTTGGGGTATGAATGCCCCGACTTGAACCTGATACTGGCCGAGGCCCAGATGCTGCGCTCTACCTGGCAGAGTCAGGTGCCATCATATCTGCGATCCTATCTCGACAACGGGCTTTGGGGCACAGACCCGCTCTGGAATGACATTGCCCGCCTGGCTTTTACCGTTTTTCTGTATCTATACATGCTTCCCCAAAGCACGGATCAACCGCTCTCAGACTATATCAAGGATAACGGTAAGCTCCCTGCATTAGAGTCCACTTTTTTAGAGTACCTGCCTAAAAAGGAGCAGCTCCAGCTTGAACTGGAGAGAATCGACGCCCGCAGCGAAGATGCGCATAATGTGATTATCCGGGCTAATTTGCGGCTGGTGGTGAGCGTCGCCAAGCGCTATGTTGGGCGCGGCAGCTCTTTCTTGGACCTGATCCAGGAAGGAAACATCGGGCTGTTGAGAGCGGTGACAAAATTCGACCCGATCCGGGGTTATAAATTCAGCACGTATGCGACCTGGTGGATCCGGCAGTCGATCAGCCGCTCAATTGCAGACCAGGCGCGCACGATCCGCATTCCGGTGCATATTTTTGAATCGCTCAACCGCTTGCTGCGCGTCCAGCGCGAATTGATCCAGAAGCTCGGGCGTGAGCCGACCAACGACGATATCACCCTGGAAGCGGGTTATCTGGATGCGAAAGACCGCGAGGCGATATTGCGCTCGATCGCAGATTCGACCCCCTTAGAACCCGACGTGCGGCGGCGCTGGACCCGTGCGGCGGCCAAGGTCAACCGCATCATGCGCGTGATGGAAGAGCCTATGTCGCTGGACAGCCCGATCGGTTCGGAAGACAGCAGCCAGTTGGGAGATTTTATAGAGGATGAAGAAGCCCTGGAGCCGATGGACGCTGCGGCGCGCGAGATGCTGCGCGAATCGGTGAAAAACGCCCTGGCGGTGCTTTCCGATCGCGAACGCCAGGTGCTGGAGCTGCGTTTCGGCCTGGTGGATGGTACGGATCACACACTGGAAGAAGTGGGCCAGTATTTCAATGTGACCCGCGAGCGCATCCGCCAGATTGAATCCAAGGCGCTGCGAAAATTGCGCCACCCGACCCGCAGCCGGCATCTGCGTGACTACTTGAGATGAAAGCGGTGAAATCTTGTGAAATTTGACACGCTTAGATGGTTATGATAAACTATCTCCGAAAACAGGGCGAACAACTTCGCCCTGCAGAGCAAAGTCATTCAGTCAGTCCTTAAATACCAAATATCCGAGGCGTTTATGCTGCAAGATTATCTCCCAATTGTGATCCTGGTGATAATCGCTACTGGATTTGCCGGGTTGATCATCCTGCTTGGTCATTTGTTGGGGCCGCGCCGGCCTACGGCGCGCAAAGCCCAGCCTTATGAATCGGGCATGCGCCCCATCGGGCCGGGCACCCGGCGCATGCCAATCCATTTCTACCTCGTGGCGGTTCTTTTTATCCTGTTTGATATCGAAGTCGTGTTTTTCTTGCCCTGGGCAGTTGTCTTTAAACAACTGGGTTTGTTTGCATTGGTGGAGATGCTCGTCTTCATTTTGATCTTACTGGTTGGTTACGTTTATGCGTGGAAGAAAGGAGCATTGGAATGGGAATAGAGCAGAAAGCGGGGAATATGGGGGTGGTGACGTTAAAGCTGGAGGAAGTGATCAACTGGTCGCGGACGAACGCCATGTGGCCCATGCTTTTTGGTTTGGCCTGCTGTGCAATCGAGATGATGTCCGCACAGGCTTCGAATTTTGATATGAGCCGCTTTGGGATGGAGCTGATGCGCCCCAGCCCGAGGCAGTCTGACTTGATGATCGTGGCGGGCCGGGTTTCGCGGAAGATGGGACCGGTGCTGCGCTGGTTGTACGATCAGATGCCGGAGCCAAAATGGGTGATCGCGATGGGGGATTGCGCTTCATGCGGCGGGGTTTTCAACAACTATGCAATTGTGCAGGGGGTGGACGAGGTCGTGCCGGTGGATGTCTATGTGGCTGGCTGTCCGCCCCGCCCCGAAGCGCTGATACACGGGATCGTGACCCTGTATGAAAAGGTCAAAGAAGAGAAAATGAAGGATTGGGCCTGACCCCGTTCCTGAAAATATGTCTGGTTCTACATTGATGAGCCTTGAACTGCAAGCTGGATTGGGATGACACGCATGATGAACGAGGAACTTCATACGATCGCAGCAGAATTAAAAGAGCGCTTCGCCGCGGATCTTTACGAATTTCGAGGCGAAGTGAGTCTGATCTTGAAACCCGAGGACATCGTGGCGTTCAGCCGCGCCCTGCGGGATGAATATGATTTCGAGCTCCTGACCGAAGAGACGGCGGTCGATTATTGGCCCGAGCAGACGCCGCGCTTTCACGTCGTTTATCGCTGGCGCTCGTTGAAGCGCAACACGATCATCGGGGCGCGCGTGCTGCTGGATGGCAATTCCCCTTCGATGCCCTCCATCGTCAAAGTCTATCTCAACGCGAACGGCTTCGAGCGCGAACTGTGGGATATGTTCGGGATCTGCTTTGAAGAGCATCCCGACTTGCGCAGGATCATGATGCCAGCCGATTGGGTGGGTCATCCGCTGCGCAAGGATTATCCGTTGGGCTACGAGGAAGTCCAGTTCACGTTTAATTTCGATGAGATCGATCAGCGCAAACCTTACGCCAAAGAATGAGCTCGGGCGCCGGCCAGAGTTTGAGAAGGTGAGAGACGATGGATATTGATTTAGAAACCAACCTGCCCCCCGACGCGCTGGATGGAATGCAGCACCTGGTGTCCGATCGCGCCGTCCGCGGCGAGACGGTGCTGCTCAATATGGGGCCGCAGCACCCGAGCACACATGGCGTACTGCGCCTCTTGTTGGAGCTGGATGGGGAAGTAGTGGTCAACTGCGTTCCAGACATTGGCTTCCTGCACACTGGGATCGAGAAGAACATGGAAGCCAAGACCTACCTCAAGGCCGAGGTGATGACCGACCGCCTGGACTATCTTAACAATCTGGGGAACAACCTCACCTACGTCATGGCGATCGAGAAGCTGGCTGATCTGGATGTGCCGCCGAGAGCACAGGCGATCCGCGTGCTGCTCACCGAATTGCAGCGCATCGCTTCGCACCTGGTGTGGCTTGGCACCCATGCCCTGGACGCGGCAGCCATGTCGGTTTTCCTTTATTGTTTCCGCGAGCGCGAGAGGATCCTGGATATTTTTGAGATGGTGAGCGGGCAGCGTATGATGACCACTTATTTCCGCCCCGGCGGCCTGTGGCGGGATGTGACCAGCGGATTTGAAGCGGCGGTGCGCGATTTTGTGAGCTATTTCCCCCCGCGGGTAACTGAATACGACCGCTTGCTGACCAAAAACCCGATCTTTCTGCGCCGCACAAAGGAAATTGGCTATCTGGAGCCAGAGGTAGCGCTGCGGCACGGGGTGACCGGTCCGATGCTGCGCGCTGCGGGGATCGAATTTGACTTGCGCAAAGCGCAGCCCTACTCGGGGTACGAGCTTTACGACTTCGACGTGCCCACTCATACGGACAGCGACACCTATGCGCGCTACCTGATGCGGATGGAGGAAATGCGCCAGTCGATCCGCATCGTCGAGCAAGCGCTCAACAAGCTGCCTTTGGGGCCGGTGCGCAGCAATAACCGTAAATATGTTCCACCGCCGCGCAGCGAGCTGGGCACGAGCATGGAAGCGGTGATCCATCACTTCAAGCTCTGGACCGAAGGGTTTATCCCCCCAAAGGGTTCGGTATATGTGGCGACCGAATCGCCGCGCGGCGAGCTGGGCGTCTTCCTGGAGAGCGACGGCGGGCCCAAACCGTATCGGGTTCACTGGCGCACACCCTCTTTTACAAATATCCAGATCCTGCCGATCCTGGCGCGAGGCCACCTGGTCGCCGACCTGGTGCTCTTGATCGGGACGGTAGATATCCTGCTGGGAGACGTAGACCGCTGAAGTTGGGTCGGAGAAGACTATGCTGGAAAGAAAATACCTGGCTGAAAAGTATCCTCAAGAGATCCAGAACATCCTGGACAAATATCCTGCTGAACAGCGCCGGTCGGCGGTGATGCCGCTGCTTTACCTTGCCCAGCGCGACAAGATGTACATTAACCGGGAAGACCTGCAGGAGATCGGCGACATCCTTGGCATCACCCTCACTGAGGTGGCTTCGCTTGTTGGCTTTTATACCCTTTACTATGATCAGCCCAAGGGCGTTTACCATATCCAGGTTTGTACCGACCTGCCGTGTGCGCTGCGAGGCGCGGATCGCTTCCTGGCAGAGTTGTGCGACCGGCTGGGCATCCAACCAGGGGAGACCACCCCCGACGGCCTGGTCACCATCGAGCCGGTGATGTGCCTCGCGGCGTGTGACAAGGCGCCCATGTTCCAGCTTCAGTCCGGCGCCGGGTTGACCTATTATGAAAACCAGACCGTCGAGAACGCCCTTTCTTTGATCGAGCAGCTCCGCAAAGATGCCTCTGGGCGCCGGGTCTCCGCACGCGAGCGCGGGAGAGATGGAAATGGCTGATAACGGATACGTGCTTCTGCGCCATCGCGAAATCCCAGACCTGGACAGCCTGGAAGTCTACCGGAAACACGGTGGGTTTCAAGCGCTCGAAAAAGCCGTGACCCGCATGAAGCCCGCGGAGGTGACCGAGGTGGTGAAAGCCTCAGGGTTGCGCGGGCGCGGTGGAGCGGGCTTCCCTACGGGTTTGAAGTGGGCGTTTATGGACAACCAGATCTGGCCGCACTACGTGGTTGCGAACGCGGACGAATCCGAACCGGGCACCTTCAAAGACCGTGAGATCATGGAAGGCAACCCCTACCAGTTCCTCGAAGGGGTCGCGATTTGCGCCTATGCGGTCCAGGCGCACCTGGCGTATGTTTACCTGCGGGGAGAGTTCTGGCAGATTGCCGAGCGCCTGGACAGCCACCTCGCCGCGATGGAGGCAGCCGGCCTGCTGGGCGAGCGCCTGTTTGGCAGCGATTATTCCTTGCGCATCCGCACCCACCTCGGCGCGGGCGCTTATATCTGCGGCGAGGAAACCGCCATGCTCGAATCGCTGGAAGGTAAGCTCGGACAGCCGCGCCTTCGCCCGCCGTTCCCGGCTACCTTCGGCCTTTATGGCAAGCCGACGGTCGTCAACAACGTCGAAACGCTGACAAACGTGCCGCGGATCATCGAGTTCGGCGCAGACTGGTATCGCAGCATGGGCACGGAGAAGAGCCCGGGCCCGAAAATCTTCTCGCTTTCGGGCTGCGTCAACAAACCCGGAAACTACGAGCTGCCCTTGGGAACCACGTTCCGCCACCTGATTTTCGAGTGCGGGGGCGGTGTGCCGGAGGGTAATTCGGTCAAAGCGATTATGTCGGCTGGGGCAAGCTCGTCCTTGATCGTGGCCAACGATCAGGCGCTGGATACCCCAATGGATTACGAAAGCGTGCCGAACGTTGGCGGGCAGCTTGGCAGCGCCTCGGTGATCGTGATCGACAGCTCGGTCAGCATCCCCTGGCTCATCAACAAGACCGTGCATTTCTTCCGGCATGAATCGTGTGGAAAATGCACCCCCTGCCGTGAGGGGACGTTCTGGATGGGGCACCTGACCCAGCGCATTCTGGATGGCACGGCAAAGCCGGAAGACGTCGATCTGTTGTACGATGTCGGCGGACAGATGCGCGGCAAGTGTCTGTGCGCGTTGGGTGAGTTTTCGATCGAAGCGCCCCGCTCCAGCATTGAACGGTTTCGCAGCGAATTTGACCTGGCGCCCAGCCAGCCCAAGACAGCGGTAGATCAGGGCTAATTTAACGAGGACGAAGGACGAATATGACAAAGCCAGTCACTTTGACTATGGACGGCGTCCAGATTGAAGTGCCAGCCGGAACGCTGATCGTGAACGCGGCGAAGATGGCGGGCGTGGACATCCCGGTTTTTTGCTACCACCCAAAGATGGAACCGGTCGGAATGTGCCGGATGTGCCTGGTGGAGATCGGCAGGCCGGTGATCGACCGGGCGACTGGAGAGAAGGTGCTCGAGGAGGATGGGTCGCCAAAAATTCAGTTCAGCCCCAAGCTCGAGTTAGCCTGCGCCACGCCGGTCTCCGAGGGGATGGTGGTGCTGAACAAATCGGAGAACGCCAAAAGGGGACGGAAGGACATCCTCGAATTCCTGCTCACCTCCCACCCGTTAGACTGTCCGATCTGCGATAAAGGCGGCGAATGTCCGCTCCAGGACCTCACCATGGGTTTTGGGCCCGGCGTGAGCCGTTATCTGTATGATGAAAAGAAACACCTTGCCAAGCAATACCCGCTGGGCGAGCTCATCATGCTCGACCGTGAGCGCTGCATCCAGTGCGGGCGCTGCGTGAGGTTTCAGGATATTTACGCCGAGGACCCCGTGATTGCTTTTACGCATCGCGGCCGCTCGATGGAAATCGTCTCGTACTCAGACCCCGGTTTCGATTCTTACTGGTCCGGGAATACCACCGACATTTGCCCGGTAGGGGCGTTGACCACGATGGATTTTCGTTTTCGGGCGCGCCCGTGGGAGCTGCGAGCGGCGGCTTCGCTCTGCACCCATTGCGCCGTGGGCTGTAACCTGACGCTGAACGTGCGCCGTGAAGCGGTTTCGGGGGGCGAATGGGTGGTGAAGCGGGTGATGCCGCGCCAGAACGAAGAGGTAAATGAGATCTGGATCTGCGACAAGGGCCGCTTTGGGTATCATTACGCCGCCCAAAACCCCGAGCGCCTGCGGCAGCCGCTGGTGCGCAAGAACGGAGAACTGGAGCCGGCTTCCTGGAAAGAGGCGCTGGACTTGATCGCCGAGCGGTTCGAACAGGCAGGTCAGGGGCTGTTGACGCTCGCCGGCGGGCGGCTCGCAAACGAGGACCTGTTCAACCTGGGCAAACTCACCAAGGGCCTGGGCGGGAAGACCGTGCTCTATTCGCACATGGGCGGCGGAAAGCTCACCTCCCGGGTCGGCCTGACGCCGGGCTCGAACTTGATCGACCTGGGCGCGGGAAGCGGCGATGAACCGCCCGATGCCGTCCTGGTCGTCGGGTGCGACCTGGAAGAAGAGGCGCCCCTCTGGTGGCTGCGCGTCCGGCAGGCGGCGCGGCGCGGCGCAAAGCTGATCGTGTTAAACCCGCGCCGCACCAAGCTCGATAATTCTGCCAGTTATGTGCTGCGCTACCCGTTTGGCAATGCCGCCATGGCGGTGCTGGCGATGGTCAACGCGCTCTCCCAGAAACAGCCCGATTTGCCCGAGTCGGTGCAGGCGCTCAGCCGCGATCCGGATTTGCAGGCTGCCGCAAAAGCCTTTGCCGAGGCCAGGAACGCCCTGGTGATTTACGGGAGCGAGGGAATGGGGCTGGTTGAGAGCTCCGCCCTGGCGCAGGCTTGCGCCAACCTGCTGCTGACTACAAATCACGTAGGTCGCCCAAACAACGGCCTGATCTGCGCCTGGCCGCACGCCAACGAGCAGGGCGCCTGGGAGCTGGGTTGGGAGCCGGATGAAAACCTGGTCGAGAGCCTGAAGCAGGCCGAGGCGCTTTACATCGCCGGGGCCGACCCGGTGAGCGACGACGCAGCTTATCAGCCATCCTTTGGGAGCGATAAATTTGTGGTCGTGCAAGACCTTTATCTCTCGCAGACCGCCCGGCTGGCAGACGTGGTGCTCCCCGTCCAGTCCTGGATCGAACGCGAGGGCAGCTACACCTCTGGAGAGCGGCGGGTGCAGCGCTTTTATCCCGCGCTGCCGGCGACGACGGCGCTCCCGCCCAAGGCCGAAGCGCCCGGGGTGCGGGCTGCGTCGGTGTTAACGCGCTCCGCGCCGGAGCTTGAAGGCCCGCAGGCCGACTATGCCATCCCGGCTTTGATCGCAGAGCGCTTGAAAATCGAGGCGTTGAACTATAGCAACGCAGCCGTGGTTTTCGCACAGATCGGGGAAACGATCCCGGTCTTCGCCGGCCTGACTTTCCAAAAGCTGGCGGAGGTGCACGAACAGTGGCCTATCGTCGGGCGCGGGGACATGTATTATGGCGGGACGACCTATGAAAACACCCAGGGACTGGGAGTGCAGCTCAAGCTCGCCGCGCCAGACGCCGGGCAGCCACCGTTGGCCTGGCCGCAGGTGGTGGATTTCAAGCTGCCCAGTCTGGGGATGATGGCTTTCCCGGTCACCCGGCTGTACGACCAGGGCTCCACGCTCATGCGCACCGAGTTGCTCCACCAGCGCATCGGCGAGCCTTACGTGGTGTTGAATGGCTCGGACGCCGGGCGCTTGAAGATCGCCGACGGCGGAAAGGTGCGCATCACCTTTAGCAACACCGAACAGAGCACTATTGTGCAAGTGCGCCTGGATAATGAGCTCCCCGAGCGCGTGGTGCTGGTGCCGCGCAGCTATGGGTTGTTCATCAGCGGACCAACGCCGGTCGAAATCCGGCAGGCCAATTAACCTGTCTGGGGCGGAGTGACTTCATAACGAGGCTGTATATGGACGCTGGAATGTGGATCGAACTGATCGTCAAAGTGATTGTCTTGATTGCCGCGCTGTTGGTCGGATTCGCCTATCTGACCTACACGGAGCGCAAGCTGCTGGCCCGCTTCCAAAACCGCTACGGCCCCAACCGGGCCGGCCCTTTCGGGCTGCTCCAGCCAATGGCGGATGGCCTCAAGCTCATCTTCAAGGAAGAATTGATCCCCGAACAGGCGGACAAGCTGATCTTCATCCTGGCGCCGATCCTGACGGTTGTGCCAGCCTGGATCGTCCTGGCGGTGATACCGCTTGGCTCGATAGACTTGTTCGGGCGGACGATCAACTTGTCGCTTGCCGGCGATTTGAATGTGGGCATCCTGTACATCATGGCGGTGACCTCGATCTCTGTTTATGGGATCGTTCTGGCGGGCTGGTCTTCAAACAACAAGTATGCCATGCTGGGAGGCATTCGCTCATCTGCGCAGATGATCAGCTACGAACTGGCGCTCGGGCTGGCGTTTGTGGGACCGGTCATGATGGCCAGCTCGCTCAGCCTGGCCCGGATCGTCGAAGCCCAATCTCAGCTCATGTGGTTTGCGGTGCTCCAACCGATCGGCTTTCTGATTTTCCTGGTCGCGGCGCTGGCTGAGATCAACCGCGCCCCGTTCGATATGCCGGAAGCCGAGCAGGAATTGACAGCCGGCTATCACGTCGAGTACTCGGGGATGAAGTTTGCGATGTTTATGCTGACGGAATACACCAAGATGATCGTGGTCAGCGTCATCGCGGCAACGCTTTACCTGGGCGGCTTTCACATGCCTTTTATCACGGACCGTTGGCCCTGGATGGGCCCGTTCATGCTGTTGGCAAAAGTGTTTGTCCTGCTGTTCGTCATCATCTGGCTGCGCGCCACGCTGCCGCGCGTGCGTTACGACCAGTTGATGCAATTGGGCTGGAAGATCCTGCTGCCGATCGCCTTTTTGAACGTTTGCGTCACCGCCGGTGTGATGTATTTATTGGGAATGATCGCTTAGCGGTTGAAAAGAGATGTGTAATTCGAGTGGAGGAAGCGTATGTTTGCAATAGAAATCGCAAAAGGACTGGTCACCACGCTTCGAGAGCTGTTTTCCAGGCCAGTCACGGTCCAGTATCCGGAGGAGAAACGGCCCGTGAGCAAGCGCTTCAAGGGCCGGCACGAGCTCAAGCGCTATGACAACGGGCTGGAAAAATGCATCGGCTGTTCTCTCTGTGCCTCAGCCTGTCCGGCGGACGCGATTTTTGTCGAAGCGGCTCAAAACACGGACGATGAGCGCTATTCCCCCGGAGAGCGCTATGCGCGGGTGTATGAGATCAACATGATGCGCTGCATTTTCTGTGGCTATTGCGAAGATGCCTGCCCCACAGAAGCGATCGTGTTGGGCGACAACTATGAGCTCTCCTTTTATGGTCGGCGCAGCTCGGTCTATAACAAGGAGATGCTCATAGACCCGGTTCCAGAGGGCGGCAAAACTACCCCGCAAAAGGTGGAACCGGGCCTCTACACGCGCTCGATCCCGGTAATGAAGGACCCGCCGGATTGGCGCACCCCGTTCTAGATGGAGAATGCCCATGATCCCTGATCTCATCCTGTTTTTTGGACTGGCGCTGGTGGTTGTTGTATCCGCAGTCGGGCTGCTTTTGAGCCGCAACGCGGTGTATGCTGCGCTGAACCTGCTCATCAACTTTACCGCCATCGCGGTCTTCTACCTGCTGCTCGAGGCGCCTTTCTTGGCGATGATCCAGATCACGGTGTACAACGGGGCGATCATGGTGCTTTTCCTGTTTGTGATCATGCTGCTGGGGGCCGAGAGGCTTGCGCCCGGACCAGCGATGCCCTATCAAAGACCGCTTTCCATCCTGCTGGGCGTGATTTTGCTGTTCGAAGCTGCCTACGCGATGTTTTTCCGCTCGAAACTCGGCGTATCTCCCACGCCTGTTCCGGCGGGGTTTGGCTCGCCCGAGGCGATCGGGCAGACGCTTTTTAGCAGCTATCTGCTGCCGTTTGAAGTGATCTCTATTTTGCTGCTGGCTGCCATGGTTGGGGCAATTGTGTTGACGATGAAAACAAGGCGCAGAGGCTGATTTACCCCTGGGCGTGTGAGATGAGCTAATACAGGCGGAGGAGAATGCATGGTACCCGTAGAATACTACACTGGACTGTCGATAATCCTGTTCACGCTGGGGGCGGTGGGCGTGCTGGTACGGCGCAATGCGATTGTTGTCTTTATGTCGATCGAGCTGATGTTGAATTCAGCCAACCTGGCATTTGTATCTTTTGCCCGCAACTATGAGGCAATGAGCGGTCAGGTCTTTGTCTTCTTCGTGATCGCAGTTGCCGCGGCAGAGGTCGCGGTCGGCCTGGCGTTGATCGTCGCGATTTTTCACTCCAAGCGCAGCATCGACATAGACCAGATCCACAGCATGAAGGGATGATCGAGGAATGAGGATAGATTCTGGCGGTTTGCAGGCGATTTGAGATCCAGAATCGAGCGAGGATGCCCATGTTCTTTCAAGAAACGCTCTCACAGGCTCCCCAGTTTTTTGGGCTGGTCCCCTGGATTGTCTTCTTTCCGGTGATCGGTCTGTTATTCAATATCGCGTTCGGGAAAAAGATCCTGGAACGCGGCCCGGCGGGCGAGAAAATCGTTGGCTGGGTCGCCAGCATTGCTTCGGGGCTGGTGTTCCTTGTCTCGGTCTTGTTGCTGGTCTCGCTGCTCGGGCACCCTGAGGGGAAGACCGTTCCGCTGGCCGAATGGATCAAGATCGGGAACTTCCAGGTGAACTGGGCTTTCCAGGTGGACACGCTTTCGGTGGTGATGATGCTGGCAGTCTCCCTCGTTGGGACGCTGATCCACATCTACGCCATCGGCTATATGCACGAGGACGTCAGGCACAACGGCGATCCTGGACGCTTCGGACGCTTTTTCGTCTTCATGAACCTGTTCATCGCCTCGATGATGATCCTGGTCAGTTCCGACAACTTCCTCATGCTGTACGTTGGCTGGGAGGGGGTGGGGTTGTGCTCGTACCTGCTGATCGGTTTCTGGTACGAGAAAGGCGAGGACGGGCTCGGAAACGCGCTGGCGGGCAAGAAAGCCATGATCACCACCCGCATCGGCGATGTTGGGATGCTGCTGGCCCTCTTCGTGATGTTCTGGGCATTTGGCTCGCTGGATTTCCACACGATCTTCGAGAAGGCCCCGCAGGTGGCGCAAGCTTCGCCCGGGATCATCCTGGCGATCACCCTGTTTATGCTGGTTGCGCTTACGGGCAAATCAGCCCAGCTCCCGCTCTACGTCTGGCTTCCGGATGCGATGGCTGGCCCGACGCCGGTCTCAGCACTGATCCATGCAGCGACGATGGTGACGGCGGGCGTTTACCTGGTGGCGCGGTCGGCCGATTTATATATTCTGGCGCCACAGGCGCAGACGGCGGTGGCGCTGGTGGGTGGGGCAACAGCGCTGTTTGCCGCGACGATCGCCGTGGGACAGTTCGATATCAAGAAGGTGCTGGCTTATTCGACCATCAGCCAGTTGGGCTTCATGGTGGCGGCGGTTGGGATGGGAGCGTTTGTGGCGGGCATGTTCCACCTGGTGACGCATGCCTTCTTCAAGGCGCTGCTGTTCCTTTCTGCCGGTTCGGTCATCCAGGGGGTGGAGCGTGGTGAGCATCACCTCGCGCACGATCCCAAGCTCAAGAAACATGCTAAATCCCTCGGTCATGAGTTCGACCCGCAGGACATGCGCAATATGGGCGGCCTGCGGACGCGCATGAAGACCACTTTTTGGGTTTACCTGATCGGGGCGATCGCGCTTTCGGGGCTGCCGCCGCTGGCCGGGTTCTGGTCGAAGGATGAGATCCTGGCGGAGGCCAATCAGCTCAACGTCGCCGTCTATGTGTTGCTGACGCTCGCGGCCGTCTTTACCGCGTTTTATATGGCCCGCCAGATTCTGATGGTTTTCTTTGGCAAGCCGCGCAGCGCCGCGGCAGAGCATGCCGAGGAAAGCCCGCCGCTGATGACCATCCCGCTCATGATCCTGGCCGCGCTGACGGTTTTAGGCGGGGTAATCAACCTGCCCGAATGGCACACGTTGGAGCATTGGATCGAACACACGCTCGGGGCAGCCGTTCACAAAGCCGAGTTTGTGATGCTCGTGGCCGTGCTCAGCACGGGGTTGAGCCTCCTGGCGATCGTGGTGGGCTGGTGGATCTACAACGCCCGGCGCTATGAAGCGTTCTGGGCCGAACCGGCTGCCAGGCGCCCCGATGACCCGCTGCGGCGGTTGATCGGCCCGCTCTTCGACCTTTGGAAGAACAAATACTGGGTCGATGAGTTGTACTGGGCGGTGATTTTGAACCCCTACATCGCTCTGAGCCGCTTCCTGGCAGACGTGGTGGATTGGCGTTTCTGGCACGACTGGTTCCACGACCAGGTGTTGGTAGCCGGCTTCAACCGGCTCACCGGTCTGTTGGCGGTGCGGATCGACCTGGGCATCATCGATGGGATTGCAAATGGGCTGGGGAAGCTTGCCCAGCGCGCTGCGGCCACCTTGCGTTTGGCGCAGACCGGTTTTGTGCGCAATTACGCCCTGTCGATCTTTCTGGGTGTGGTCATCATTCTTGGCTATCTGCTATTAAGGTAACTTCTTTCTGATCCTCTTTCCCCGAGGCGCGGCTCGATCTCCAGCGGATGGGCGCCGCCGATGGAAGGGAGAGGCATACGGAGGTACGATCATGAGCTTTTTCCTGCATCCCTTGACCCTGGTCACGTTCTTCCCGCTGGTGGGGGTGATCGTGCTGCTCTTCTTGCGTGATGAGCAGAAGACGCTCGCGCGCTGGGTGGCGCTGATCACTTCGCTCATCACATTCGGGATCTCGCTCGCGGTGCTGGCCCAGTTCAACCCTGCCAACCCCGACCTGCAACTGGCGGTGGATCTGCCCTGGATCCCGCTCGCGGGTTGGGAGATCCATTACTTCCTGGCGGTGGACGGTCTGAGCATCCTGCTGGTGCTGCTGACCACCCTGCTGACTGCGGTTTCGGTCCTCTCGACCTGGACCGCGGTCGAGGACCGCGTCAAGCAGTTCATGATCTTTTTCCTGCTGCTGGAAGTCGGGATGGTGGGGGTGTTCCTGGCGCAGGACCTGTTCTTGTTCTACATCTTCTGGGAGTTCACGCTGGTGCCGATGTATTTCTTGATCGGGATCTGGGGCGGCGGCCGGCGCATGTACGCGGCGGTAAAATTCTTCCTGTACACGATGGCCGGCTCGATTTTGATGCTGCTGGCGATCCTGTGGCTGGGGATTTACCAGGGCAGCTTCCAGGTGCCGGATCTGGTGGCGAAGGGGGGCATCCCGCCGAACATCCAGTTCTGGCTCTTCCTGGCCTTTGCGGCGGCGTTTGCGATCAAAGTGCCGATGTGGCCGCTGCACTCCTGGCTGCCGGATGCGCACGTCGAAGCCCCGACGGCCGGATCGGTCATCCTGGCGGGCGTGCTGTTGAAGATGGGCACGTACGGCTTCCTGCGCTTCAACATACCGCTCTTCCCACAGGCGGCGCTCCAGCTTGCGCCCTGGATGGCGGGGCTGGCGGTGATCGGCATCCTGTACGGCGCGGCGGTCTCCTACGCGCAAAAGGATGTCAAGAAGCTGGTGGCTTACTCGTCCGTCAGCCACCTGGGTTTTGTGATGTTGGGCCTGTTTGCGTTGAACCCGCAGGGCGTCCAGGGCGGGATACTGCAGATGGTCAACCACGGTTTGAGCACTGGGGCGCTGTTTATCATCGTTGGGATGATCTATGAACGGCGGCACACCCGCGAAATGGATGCCTTTGGCGGGTTGTGGAAAATCATGCCGATCTACGGGGCGCTGACGCTCATCGTGGCGCTTTCCTCGATGGGGCTGCCAGGGCTGAACGGGTTCGTGGGCGAGTTCACGATCTTGCTCGGCGCCTGGGGGGCGGGCCAGCCGGGCGCGGCGCTCGGCTCGCACTGGTTTGCCGGGCTGGCCGCGGTGGGTGTGATCCTGGCTGCCGTGTACATCCTGTTGATGTTTCAAAAGCTTTTCCTGGGCCCGGTGACCAAAGAAGAAAACCGGGTTTTGCTGGATCTGAACTGGCGCGAAGTCGTGACCCTGGTGCCGCTGATCGTGCTGATCTTCTGGATCGGCCTGTATCCCAAACCTTTCTTTATGCTGATGGCGCCCGCGGTAGACAA
Organism: Anaerolineales bacterium; assembly: GCA_020853835.1. GTDB lineage: Bacteria > Chloroflexota > Anaerolineae > Anaerolineales > UBA4823 > UTCFX2. The sequence continues at coordinate 949 of JADYYC010000129.1, read as the reverse complement.
GCTCGTCGCAGTTGTGCAGACGGCTGCGTCGGTGGCGCTGATCCCGTAATGGGAGCGTGGATATGATTGAAGACATAACAACCTCCCTGTGGGCGATCCTGCCGGTGGTCGTCCTCGCCGTTTGGGCCTGTGTGCTGCTCCTGCTCGACCTATGGCTGCCAAAAGCCAACCGGGGCAGCCAGTCGGGAGAGTGCTGTTCGTCCCTCACCCCGATCCTGGCGGCGCTGGGCTTGCTGGCAAGCGCGGTGATTGTGATCACGCGCCTCGGCCAACCGACCGTGGGCTTTGGCGGCATTGTGATGGTGGACGATTTCTCGAACTTTATCTGCCTGCTGCTGCTGGCGAGCGGCCTGGTGGCAATCGGGTTGTCTTATGATTACTTGAAGCGCATGGGGATCGCCCGCGGGGAATATTACGTACTGTTGATGTTCTCGACCTGCGGCATGATGCTGATGAGCATGTCGGCTGGCCTGGTCATGGTCTTCCTCTCGCTTGAGCTGCTCTCGATTCCGCTGTACGTGATGGCTGGCATCGCCGCGCCGAGGCCAAGCTCTGAAGAGGCGGCGCTCAAGTACTTCCTTCTGGGCGCTTTTGCATCCAGCTTTCTGGTCTATGGCACGGCGCTGGTGTTTGGAGCGACGGGCACGACCTTGCTGCACCAGATCGTGGAGGTGGTGCAGAGCGGGGGTTACAACCAGTCGCTGCTCCTGGGCGGGGCGGCCTTGATCCTGGTTGGCCTGGGTTTTAAGGTGGCGGTGGTTCCGTTCCACATGTGGACGCCTGACGTGTACCAGGGCGCGCCGAGCGCGGTCACGGCGTTTATGTCCGTGGGAGCGAAGACAGCCGGTTTTGCAGCGCTGCTGCGGGTGTTTGTGCTGGCGTTCCCGGCGTTCTCGGTCGATATCACGCCAGTTCTCTGGGTGCTGGCGGCGCTCACGATGGTGCTCGG
>JADYYC010000128.1 GCA_020853835.1 Anaerolineales bacterium | reverse complement strand
TGATGGGCGGTTCGCTGGGCGAGATGCACGCAAACAAGATCATCAAAGTGATGCATATGGCTCTCAAATATGGCTGCCCCTTTATTGCGATCAACGATTCGGGCGGCGCACGCATCCAGGAAGGCGTCGACAGCCTGGCAGGGTATGCGCGCATCTTCGATGCCAATTGCGAAGCTTCCGGCGTTATCCCGCAGATCTCGGTCATCATGGGCGCTTGCGCAGGCGGGGCTGTTTATTCACCGGCGTTGACGGACTTCATCTTCATGACCGAAAAGAGCTACATGTATATCACCGGCCCGGATGTGGTAAAAGCCGTGATGCAGGAGGACGTGAGCCACGAGGAATTGGGCGGCGGCATGGTGCACAGCGTCCAAAGCGGCGTGTGCCACTATCTGGCGCCGGATGATTCCACCTGCCTGACCAGCGTGCGTGAGCTGTTGAGTTACCTGCCGTTGAATAACCAGGACGACCCGCCCTATGTGCGCCCAACGGACGACCCCCAGCGGCGCTGCCCTGAGCTCGAGCAGATCGTGCCCACCACGCCTCACAAGCCGTATGACATTCGCCAGGTCATCGCCAGCCTTGTGGATGATGGGATCTTTTTTGAGATCCATGCCCTTTGGGCGGAGAACCTGGTGGTGGGCTTTGCGCGCATGGATGGCTGGGTGGTCGGGTTGGTCGCCAACCAGCCCATGGTCCTGGCGGGCTGTATCGATATCAACGCCTCGGTGAAGGCGGCTCACTTTATTCGCATCTGTGACGCCTACAACATCCCGATCATCACTTTGCAAGACGTGCCGGGTTTTTTGCCGGGGAAAGACCAGGAATACGGCGGGATCATCCGCAACGGGGCGCGCATGATCTATGCCTACAGCGAGGCGACGGTGCCAAAGATGATGGTGATCTTGCGCAAGAGTTACGGCGGGGCGTACTGCGTGATGAGCAGCAAAGGGCTGCGCGGCGATTTGCTCTACGCCTGGCCCAATGCGGAGATCGCCGTCATGGGGGCTGAAGGCGCGGTGAACATTCTCTATCGTTCTGAGCTCAAGAAAGCGGAAGACGCCGAGAGCCGCCGCAGCGAACTGGTCCGAGACTACGAAGACCGCTTCAATAACCCCTATGTCGCGGCTGCGCGCGGCTTGATCGATGACGTGATCGAACCGCGCGATACGCGCCGGGCGCTCATCCGCGGGCTGGAGTTGGTTCTGTCCAAGCGCGAGCGGCACCTTCCCAAGAAACATGGCATTTCACCCATGTAGACAGGATAAGGACATATGTTTAAAAAGGTATTGATAGCTAATCGAGGTGAAATTGCGGTGCGCATCATCCGCACCTGCCGCGAGATGGGCATCCGAACGATCGCGCTCTACCAGCAGCCAGACCGCGATTCGATGCACGTTCGCATGGTGGATGAATGTGTTTTGCTCGACGCACAGAACGGTTTCTTGGATCAAGACGCGATCCTTGAAATTGCTATGGACAAGGGAGCGGATGCGCTGCATCCGGGGATCGGATTTCTAACCGAACGGGATGATTTTATCCTCCGCTGTGAACAGGCTGGAATTAAGTTTATCGGGCCTCCCTCGACGGTCGTCAATCGTTTGCGCAATAAACTCGAGGCGAGCGAGCGCGCCCGCCTGGCAGGCTTTCCGACGGTGCCTCACTCGGATTGTCTGGTTGACGAGGGCGATATGGAAGCGGTTCAGAAAGAGGCCGGGCGCCTGGGTTATCCACTTATCGTCAAGTCTTGCCGGGGCGGGCGCGGGCGCGGCTCGCGTTTGGTTTGGACGGAGGACCGGCTTGGTTCAGCTATTCGCAGGTCACAGGCCGAAACACTGACCATCTATGGCGACAGGCAGGTTTACCTCGAAAAGGCTGTTTTACCGGCGCACCAGGTCGGCGTTCAAATCGTGATGGACGACCGGGGCGATATCGTCCACCTGGGCGAGCGGGAGGGCTCGCTCCTCTATGGAAATCAAAAAATCGTCGAAGAGGCTCCCGCGCCCTGTCTCTCGCCATCGCTGCGGAGCGAGATCTGGCAGGCTGCGTTAGAGTTGGCGGCCCTGTTCGAATATAACAACGCCGGCACCGTTGAATTTCTCATCGATGGATCCGGAAATTATTATTTCACCGAGATCAAACCGCGCATTCAGATCGATCATCCGCTCAGTGAAATGCTGACCCGCCTGGATATCGTGAAAGAACAAATCCGCCTCGCCGCGGGAGAGCCGCTTGGGATGACCCAGGCCGATGTCCACATCTCCGGATGGGCAATGCTGTGCCGCATCAACGCCGAAGACCCTTGGAACCAGTACATGCCAAGCCCTGGTCATCTGCGCAGCCTCCACTTGCCGGGTGGATCAGACGTGAGAATGGATACCTATTTGTTCAACGGCTGTGTGGTGCCGATCGAATATGATCCCCTGATCGCCAAGCTGCTGGTGTGGGGCAAGGATCGTGAGGCCTGCCTGTTGAGACTGGATCGGGCGCTGGATGAGACCCGGTTTTCGGGAATTTCGACCAATCTTTCCCTCATCCGGCGGATGGTGGAACAGCCGTCTTTTGTGGAAGGAAATTATTCCACCAGTTCCTCGCCGGCGTTGGCAGCCGAGGA
>JADYYC010000127.1 GCA_020853835.1 Anaerolineales bacterium | reverse complement strand
TTGCTGCATCTTGATCTGCGAATCTTGCAGGGCTGCGAGGGTAGTCTTCATCTCCCTTAACAGGGTCACTTCTTCCCTTAGCAGGTCCACTGCGTTCGCGGCGTTTGGGTTGCTCTCCGAAGGCATCATACCGTCTCTCCTTTCTGGTGTTGCTGGAAATTATTGTTTCAATCTAACGATGACCTGTTTATAGCAGGATAATCCCCGCAATTTGGGCCGGTGTTTCGAGCCAGCTTTTTCGACACCGGCGCTCAACCGCCGCACACCGCCTGCTCAAGCAGCCGGCGATAGTCTCGGTAAACCTCCCAGGGCACGTCCTTGCGCACGCGCGAGTCCGCCAGAGGGGCGTAGCCGCCCTGCGCGAGGAGCGGGAGCACCTTCTGTTCGATTTCGTCCCGGACCGCCTGTCTGCCCTGGTGGAGCACGTCCAGGTCGATCCCGCCGATCAGCCGCAGGTCGCGCCCGAACTCGTTTCTCAGGTCGCGGTAATCCATTCCATCCCCAAACACCTCCACCGCCCACAGGCAGTTGAAGCCCGCCTCGAGCTGAGCGGGGATCAGCACCCGGCAGTTGGCGTACGTGCGCAGGATGATCGTCTGCACCCCGTGCCGGCGCAGGACGTCCAGGATCGGTTGGTAGCTGGGCTGCACCAGCTCGCGGTAAACCTGGGGCGAGACCAGCGGGCCATGATTGGCGCCGATCGGTTCGCTGAACACGGCCGCGTCCACCTGCACCTCGCTCAGCACCCGCTCGGTCATGCGGGCGTTGAAATCCCCCTGAATCTCCATGAGGCGCTCGAGCAGCGCGGGGTTGGTCTTGATCTGGAACATGACGTCGCTGAACCGGCGCCAGCCCATGATCCCCACCGATTCGAAGAAGCCGTGATGCACGCGCAGCATCAGGGCGTGCTGGCGTTCCTCCCAGGCTTTGACGCGCTTTTCCCAGCGGGAGGGCAAACGACGCTCTTCGTCCATGTCCAGCCGGTTTTTTAGCTCTCCGACTTCCGACAGGTTTTTCGGCCAGCGCCTGAAACCTGGGGAGGGCCACAGGTCTGGCTCGATTTCCTCACGCTCGTCGATCTGAAACAGATCCGTCAGGCGCTTGCCCTTGGGCAGCCCCTGTTCCCGCCAGGCAGCCATCACGCCGGAGCGCACCCCTTCTTCGAAAAGGGGGGGCCTGTCCACCTGAGCGTATCCCATGATCCCTGTGAAACGTTGTCTGGTGTTCATATCTAAGATTATAAATCATCCCCGCAATAGTACCAGAGAGCTATTTACAGCGGGGGTTAACCTCTCTATACTTGGTATGGTGGTCTGACAAAGATACCACTAAGAGAGCAGAATTATGGAAATCGATCCCGTCCCCCGCCGCAGCCTGGCCGACTTCGTCGCCGGAAAGCTGGCTGCCTCGATCCTCAACGGCGCCATCAAGACCGGCAGCCAACTCCCACCCGAGCGCGAGCTCATGAAGCAGTTCGCCGTCTCGCGTTCCACCGTGCGCGAAGCGCTCAAAGTGCTGGGCGATAATCACATCCTCGACCCGCGCCAGGGGGTGGGCTGGTTTGTCCGCGCAATCGACCAGTCCAATTTCGCCCGCGCCCGCGAGCTGGCCCAGACTGAGCGGGAGGACCCCCCTCCGTTCACCCGCCCGGCCTCGAGCGACATCCCCACCGGTCCGCGCCGCCTGCCCGTCGCGCCCGAAAAGCCCCTGCGCATCCCCAACCTGCGCACCGACCGCCTCGGCACCTTCGATTTCATCTCCTGGTGGGAGCGCAAGCGCGTCGAAGAAGCCAAAATCCTGATCGTGGGGGCTGGCGCCCTGGGCAACGAGGTGATCAAAAACCTGGCCCTGATGGGGGTCGGCAACCTCTTTATCCTCGATTTCGATACCATCGAAGCCGCCAACCTCTCCCGTTCGCCCCTATTCCGCGAGAGCGACGAGGGCCGCCGCAAGGCCGAGGTTGCCGCCGCCAGGGTCAAAGAGCTCAACCCGAACATCCACGTCCAATACCTGCATGGCGACGTCACGACCCAGCTTGGCCTGGGCGTGATCCGCCGCATGGACGTGATCATCGGCTGCCTCGATAACCGCGAGGCACGCCTGGCGGTCAACCGCTTTGCCTATTGGATGAAAAAGCCCTGGGTTGACGGCGCCATCCAGGAGCTGCTCGGCTTGGTGCGGGTTTTCATCCCCGGGCAGGGCGCCTGCTTTGAGTGCACCCTCAACGAGCAGGCCCGCCGCGATCTGGCTGTGCGCTATTCCTGCCCCCTGCTCGCCCGCCAGAACATCCTGCTCGGCAAGGTGCCCACCACGCCCACCATCTCATCCATCATCGGCGCCATGCAGTCTCAGGAAGCCCTCAAGCTGCTTCACGACATGCCCGTCGAGCCGGGCAAGGTGATCCATTTCAACGGCATGATCAACGAGATGCACACCACGGCGTATAACCCGCGCGATGACTGCGAGAGCCATTGGACCTATGGCGAAATCATCGAACTGCCCGCCAGCGTCCACTCCACCACCCTTTCGGATCTGCTGCGCATCGCCGCGGCCGAGCTCGGCCCGGATACGGTCGTCGAACTCGACCAGGAGTTGATCCTCTCGCTCAAGTGCCCGACCTGC
>JADYYC010000126.1 GCA_020853835.1 Anaerolineales bacterium | reverse complement strand
GTCAGGTTTGACCGGTTCTCCCATCATTTCTGATGACCAGGATGCAACCCTTATGCCACAGAAAGCCTACATAGAAAAGATATTCCAGAGGTTAAATATCCTTAATGTCAGTCTAAAAGTATAAACGATTGGCTCAATTTAGGGTAGAAATGTGAAGAAAGGCATTGTTCCAAAAACGGTGTCCAGAAGCTGCGAGCCGCCATCGACCTCAGCCAGATAGAGCTCAAACGCGTTCCCCGCCCTCACCCAGAACAGGAATTGCTCGCCGTTCACCCAACGCAGCCCTTGCGCGCCGTTGAAATCGGGGTTGAGGCCCAACGGAGAACCGTCAAGGCTGCCGATCCAGGTCTCTGGGGTGAGCCCGGTTGAATAAGCGAATCGCACCCCATCCGTTGACCAGCTTTGAAAGATGACCGGACTGGCTTTTGAGTAGATAAAATCGCCCTGCCCATCGATTGTTGCCAGGTGCAGCTCGCGCAGGTTCTCCTGTGGTTGGCCGGTCTCGCGTAAAAACGCGATCCTTTTAAGATCGGGCGAGAAAGCCACGGGCTGCTCCTGAAAAGGGACCGCCTGCACGCGGCCTGCAAGCAGGGCCGGTGTGTCGCCGGTTGGAATGCGCCAGATTTCAGTCGCCTGCGGCGGCTGGGCCAGCGGGTCGACCGGCGGGATCGCCGCCATCAGATAATCGCCGTCGGGAGACCAGACCGGCATGGCGTAAAACCGGTACTCGGAGTAGGTCGTGACCGGATCGTAGCTCAACACCGAGCGGTAACGGCTGCCATTCGCGTTTGCGAGGATGATTTGATCCGGCTGAGAGATCACGATCTGAGACCCGTCCGGCGAATAGCAAAATTCGCCCCCCCACCCCGACAGGAGGAGATTGGTTATCTGCAGGCTGTCGGCGTCGACCAGGTTCAAGTCGTTTAGCAGGCTCAACCCTGGCCCTTGAAACACCTGTTGAGTGTTAAACGCCAGGCTGCGGCTCTCAGGAACCCAGCGGAAACGATAAGGGTTGATCGCCAGCGCGGCCGGGTCGCGCACACCGCCGCCAATCGCATCCAGGTCGTCCACGCTGACCAGGCGGCGCTGGCGCGTGCCATCGGTTTCAATCGCCCAAAGCTCCAAATGGAACGCGTCGACCGTCCTCAAATAAGCGATCGTCTTCCCGTCGGGAGACAGGCGCGGCTCGTAGGCATCCCCTGATGTTGTCAGCCGTTTGGCTGCGCCCCGCGACCAGAGATAGACATCGTTTTGGCTGGTGTATGCCACAGTCAGCGTGCCTGTGCCAGGCGTTGGAGCCTGGGTCTCTGACATTGGGCGCGAAGTCTCGACCGGGCCAGGCTGGGTGAGGGCCGGGGTTAATCGCGGCACAGAGCTGGCAGGCGGCGCGGTTGGCGCAGGTTTTCCGGATAATACGCACGCCGCGCTCACAAACACCGCTCCGAGGACAAAAAGGTAAATTTTTACTCTGTAGATGCCATTCATCCTATCACCCGATACTCCTTTGAGGCGTCTCACCCCAGAGAACCTGATCCAAAGACGCATCACCCTGGGGTGAAGTTCCCCATTATCAATGCCGCTGGTTGCCCGCTGTGAGCCAAATCCAGTATACCTTAGGCTTCACGTGAACTTGAATCGCATCCTTTTGCGAACACTCTCCGGCCTTGCTGGTAGAATTGTCCTGCATGCCTGACCTTTCGCCCGATTACGCCCCCGACCTTGAGTGGATGCTGCAGAGCGGGCAGGTTCCGCCAGAGCTCCTGCTTGAAGCTCTGATCGCCGAATATTATCCCGCCGTATTTCGGCTCGCCTTTGCCATTCTGGATAACCGGCGCGCCGCGCGCAAAACCGCCGACCAGGTTTTCGTGCGCTCATTGTTAGAGGCGCATCGTTACCAGGCAGACGAGGGAAGCGAGGCATGGCTGTTCCGCATCGCGTTGGATGCCTGTCACAACGCCCACAACAAGCTAGAGCTGCGCCGCAAATTTCTCTCGGACATTCCCTTCTTGACTAATTTAAATTTGCTAGGGGAAACCCTGCCGGAAAACGAGCTGGATGCAGAGATCTGGCTGGCGCTTGACAGGTTAGAGGCTGATTTACGCCAGGCGGTAATTATGAGATTGGTCATGGATTGGCCGCCTGCTCGCATCCAGGCCTTGACCGGAAACGACTCGGCATCCATATCGAGCGCGATCAACCACATACGGGCTGACCTCCAGAAAAGGCCTCCGCTTGCACAATCGATCCAGGCGCCAACGCGGCTGTCCGACACTGATGAATTCGCCGCTACATTAAAGGCTTCGCTCGAAAAACGCTGGCCCCCGCTCGTTTTCAATCCAGCGGATGAAAAGAAAACCCTGGCGCGCCTCAGCCGCCGGGCGGGGTTGATGCAGCGCCACCGCCAGAGGTTGGTCTATGCGCTCGAGGTCGGCCTGATCGTGCTGGTGATCCTGTTCGGAATGGGAACCGCCTGGGGGCTGAACGTCTTTGGCGGAGAGCAGCCGACCT
>JADYYC010000125.1 GCA_020853835.1 Anaerolineales bacterium | reverse complement strand
AATTGTTGTGCCAGGCTGGTAATCGTTTCTGTGTTATAGTCCATCTGGAGCCTCCGGTAGTTTGGTGTGTGAAAAACCTATCCTACCTCAGGCTCCTTTTCCCTGACAACCTTTGACTGCACACAAAGCTAACAATCATTAAACAAAGACCGATTAAAATTGCTGGTCCTCCCCTTATTGGTACAGCAAATAGTGGAGCTTCTTTTTTTCGCACCGTTATTATTCCAATAATCCCTATAATTAAAAAGAGAGTATGAAATACTATCCGGTTTATCAGTGAGGAGGATGGCATAGGAGAGTAATACTTATCAATTAATAAAGAAATTATAATTAAGGGAATTAACAACAACGCGAACGCACTCGCGAGATTTTGTTTCATTAACAAGAATAGATCTATTGAAATATCTTCAAGCCAAAATAGAAATCGCTTCATCATCATTTTCTTACCTCGGTACTGAACAAACCGGAATTGGAAACCACTCCATTAATAAGGGCTCGATACGTTGTTGGTTTATTGTATTTAAACCTTGAATAATTGATGAGTATGCAATCGAATATCCTGAGAAATAGGCACCGATGGTTATTGGGCTCATCGGAGAGTTAGCTGCAGCAAATGGAGATGCTACTGCCAAACCTACAGCATTACTCAAGTATGAGCTTGCAGCACTCTCACTACCAACAACAAAAGCGTGTGCCAGACGATATCCTTGTGGGTAATCTCTGTGCCTTACATAATCTGAAGCCCCACTCGTTATCGCACCTGCAACGGCCAAGGTGCCTGTAACTGGTGGGGGTGTCGTGCCAGGATAACCATTCGCAACAACGGGATCTAATGTTGTGGTATGCGAAGTAATGTCCAGTCCTGCCGCGATTATATCTGAAGAAATCAGGCTTTGCGTTCCAGTTGTCGGTGCTGGTCCAATGGGATCGTTATACCTGACCGGGTTATTGTTCATCCCCGCGTACCGGTCCCACGCCTGCACCTCCTGGCTCGCCAGCGGCGTCACGCTATCCGCCTGCACAAACCGCCCCAGCGAGGGGTCGTACCACCTCGTCCCCCCGCCGTAATCGTACAGCCCCGTCCCCTCCAGGCGCTGACCCGTGTAGCACAAACTCGTCATTGTTGGTCCCCACACGTACCTCAGTTCCCCCAAGGGCTTGTAGCGCGGCACGCCCACGGGCGCGACCCCTACTTCCCGCCCTGGAGCGACACCCTACAGCTCAATTACGTCAGCCCCGATCTGCAGCGGGCTGTGACGACCGAACTGCTGCGGGCCGCTTCGTACTGCGACGGCTTGCGCTGCGACATGGCGATGCTGATCCTGCCGGAGGTCTTTGCGCGCACCTGGGGCGTCCCGGCCCTGCCCTTCTGGGCGCAGGCGATCACCCGGCTCAAGCCGCGCCGCGGCGCTGCTGACCTACTTCCAGCCGGGGCTACGTTTCCTCTTCGCCGGGCAGTTGGAGGGCTTTTGCGACAAAGCGCCGGTGCAGCTCTGCCACCCGCCGTCCGAAACCCCCGACCCGCCTATCGCTGCGTTCTACCGCGGGCTGCTCGAACAGCTGCGGGGGTTCGCGGGCGGGTTCTCGGGCTGGAAACTGCTGGAACCGCGTCCTGCCTGGGACGCCAACCCCACCTGGCAGAATTTCATCGCCGCCTCCTGGCTCGACGAGCGCGGGCGGCGCTGGCTGGGGGTGACCAACTACGCCGGCTACCAGGGTCAGTGCATTGTCCCTCTACCCTTTGACGACCTGCCTCCCGGCCCGCTTACGCTTCACGACCGCCTGGGCGAGGCGGTCTACCCGCGCCTGGGGAGCGACCTGCGCCAGCCCGGCCTGTACCTGGACCTGCCCGCCTGGGGGCTGCACCTGTTCGAGCTCGTTTCGGGCACGTGAGAATCAAAACGCCTCCTGAGGTCAGAAACCCGGGAGGCGTTTTCTTAAGGTTTTTCTCGTTATTTCCACAACCTGCGTAAATAATCAATCTTTTCAATCGTCTGATAAGATCCGCCGCCTTCATGACCATTGTAAGGCCACACCTTTATCTCCTTCTCGCCGCCATACCAGTTATAGGCAGCGAAGACGGTCGAGGGAGGGGCGATCGTGTCCATCAAACCCACTGAAAAGAGAGCAGGAGGCGTAGCCCGGACGGCGAAGTTCACTACATCGAAATAGCTGAGCGTCTTGAAAACCTTGTCCACTTGATCGCGGTGTATTTGGCAATAGAGGCTTATCTCATTGTAGGGTGGGGTATCAACCATCTGCGTAGCACGGCGGAAATTGGCCAAAAAGGTTACATCGGGCATGACCGCCGAGAGGTCCGGCTCTAAGGCAGCTGCCATCAGGCTGACCGCGCCCCCCTGGCTCATGCCAGTCACGGCTATCCGCTCTGGGTTGACTGCTGGGAGGCTCTTGATCCAACGGCATGCTCGCAATGCATCGACAAATAAACGGCGATAAAAATAAGATTCCCGGTCGAGTATCCCGAGCGTCATCACTCCCGGCGTATGCGGGCTGTTTCCCTCTGGCGCGAGATCAGCCGTGTCGCCTTGCCGCCAACCGCTGCCCTGACCTCGATTGTCCATCACGAAATAGACATATCCAGCACATGGGAATGTAAGCCAATCAACCGGGAAGCCCCTGCCGCCCCCATAGCTGGGAAATTCGATCACGCAGGGGGCAGGTCCGCTCAAACCGGAGGGTATGATGAGCCAACCCTTGACAGGTTGCCCTCCCCAGCCCGAAAAAGTCACATCATAGGTTTCCAGCATTGCCAAACCGAAGTCGACCGGTTCTGCGGTGCCTGTAATGGGATGATGACCGCTTTCTGTGATTGTAGCCTGCCAGAAATCGTCAAAATCGGGGGGCTCGTTTCGCTCTGGTCGATATCGATACAGTTCTGCCAGTGGAAGATCGTATGCTGGCATAATCGTCCTCCAGTCGCTAAAGAAGATTGGTGCCTGACTGCGGAAATTTGGCCCGGTCATGTTCATGCTCAGGCGCCCATGGATGCACGTAAATCAAAAAAAATCCCCGCCTTCAACAGGGTCTGATAGGCGCTGAGGAACAAACCGTAGCTTCGATTGTACTGGGCAGCGAGGTTTTGGTCAGGAGAATGCACTGGCCCAAGTTTTCTGTAACGTTCAACCCCATCTTCGACAGAATGAAATAGCCCAACCCCCAGACCGGCGCAGATAGCCGCGCCAACCAGAGCGGCATTGCTGGTCTTAATCTGCATAACATTCTTGCCCAGGATATCAGAATGTAACTGGTTCCAAAAAGAGGACTTGCTTGCCCCGCCTGTGATATAAATTTGCTCAATGCTGGCACCGCTCTGGCTCATTGCCTCGAGTATCCAACGATTTTCGTAACAGATTCCTTCTAAGACAGCCCGGATAACGTCCGCCCTGGCGTTGGATGTCTTCAATCCAATCAACACGCCAGTTCCATCCGGCTCGTCGAGAGGGGCGGTGCTCCCGTTCAGCATAGGCAGGAAGATCAAGCCATTTGCGCCGGGCGCCGATCTTGCGGCCTGCATGGTCAACAGGTCATAGACGTCGCCATCGACCGATCTTGCCAACGCGTTCTCAGCCCACCCAAACTCATCCCGATATTTTTGTAAAATGATCCCGGATGCCTGGGTATGGGCTTCCATTTCCCATTGACCCGGGGCGGCATGGCTGACACAGGGGATGATCCCGTTTGGATCACGCACCGGTTTGTCGACAGCGGTCATCAATGCCGTGGCGGTGCCCAGATTGATAATCGAATCCCCGAGTTTGATCATGCCGCTGCCCAGCGCGGCACATTGCTGGTCGCCGCCGCCGATCACAAGAGGTAGTCCAACCGGCAGGTTTAACTCGTCAGCTGCCTGACGGTTTGTCAATCTACCCATAACCGTCCCCGGCGGCACCAGAGAGGGCAGCATCGACGTATTCAGCCCGAGCGTTGCCGTCATCTCGCTGGACCACTCACGCCGTATGCCATCCATCAACCCGATGAAGGATGCGGTAGCGTGATCCATGGGAGGATCCGCAACACCCATGCGCGTCATGATGAAACTGGAAATCGGCCAGACGCGGGACTGTCTGACCAACTCTGGCATGTGGTCTGCAAACCAAAGAATTTTCGACAGCGAGGAGATGTAGTAAACCGGCAGGCCAATCAGCCGGTAGTAATCCATCCGGTCGACCAGTTGGTGGACTTTATCGAGGTATGGAAGACCGCGGCGGTCCATCCAGACGATCAAAGGCGACAGCGGCTGCCCGTGATCATCGGCAAAAGCAAAGGTGCACCGCTGGTGTGAAAAACCAATCGCCGCGATATCCGATGTATCGATTCCGGCCTGGGCGAGCGTACTCTTCCAGGCGACAAGCAAGGCGTTCCAGAAATCTTCAATAGATTGTTCGGCCAGCCCTGATGTTGTTGGCTGGATCGATACCTCGCAACTGCCGCTCCCCAACGTTTTACCTTCGAGATCAATGATGAGTGCCCGGACACCCGTCGTTCCGAAGTCAAACGCGGCGAGTAACGCGTCTTTTGCCATCTAATCAATCCTGCTGAGCCTGTTGAACAGGAACGAGGTGAGGAAAGAAACTGCAATAAGGTATGTGAGTGAAACCGCCGCTGCCTGGCCCAGGTTTAGACCCGTAAATGCCAGGCGAAAAACATAGTAGCTAAATGTTTCTGTTGACGTGCCCGGACCGCCGCGAGTCATCATGTACACCAGATCGTACGCACGCAATGAATCGATCAGACGGATCGTCACCGCAATAACAATGACATTTCGCATCATTGGGAGGGTAACATAACGGATCTGATGCCAGGCATTTGCGCCGTCGATCACCGCCGCTTCGAAGGTTTCAACGGGAAGGGAGATAAGACCCGCATAAAGCAGTATCATGAGGAAAGGGGTCCATTGCCAGGCATCGATGAAAATCAGTGTCAGGAGAGCCGTTGATTCCAGCCCAAGCCAGGGCTTGGGCGTGAGCCCGATCTGAGATATAAAATAATTGATGACACCCAGATCTGGATGGAGCAGCAAACGCCAGATCAACCCGACTGCAATCGGGGTGATCATCATCGGCGCCAATAAAATCGAGATAAAGACGTTCTTAAAATGAGCAATTCTGGTTAATGCATAGGCTAGGATAAAGCCGGCCAATAATTCCAGCAGTACAGATCCGACCGAGAATTTGAAGGTAACCCACAACGAGTTTAACATCTGTGGGTTGACCATTTCAATATAGTTTTTTATACCGTAGAAAGGCCGATAGGAAGGATTTGTCAGTACATAGTAAAAGAGGCTCGTACGGACAGAGAAAATCAATGGGAAGATCAATACCGCCAGCATGGCGATGATGGCGGGCAAAACCAGCCAGTGTTTATAATTCAGTTTTGGCAGTGTCATCCGGGCACCACTCTACTTCTGGATTGGATCCAGGTCGAATAATGACCCTGGATCCAATCCCGTCTTCTTTATGAGTTACCGTTTTACCATCGGGTCGTTCTCGACCAGCTTTGCCATTTCCGCTGCGGCGTCATCCATCGCTTTTTGCGGGTCCTTTCCTTCCGCAACCGCGAGTGAAAGCTCGCGGGCGAGGATGTCAACCATCTGCGCGGCGCCGCCGAAAATCGGCACCGGCTTACCAGAGGCGAGCATCTCCTGCTCGACCGGATAGAATGGATACATGGCGATCAGCTCGGGGTCTTCAAACAGCCAGCCCTGCATCGGGCTGCCGCCCAGCTTGGCGCGTTCCCGGGCGATCTCTTTCGACTCCACCCAGTTCAAGAAAGCCCAGGCTGCGTCCGGGTTGGGGGCGCTTCTTGGAATTGCCCAACCCCAACCACCGTTTACGCCATGTCCACCCGGGGCAACCGCCAGACCGACGTGCCCGGCAACCTTTGAGTTTGCAGGGTCGTTCAAGGGGGCAAACATGGTGCTGTAAGAATACATGGTTGCAGCCTTGCCCTGGTTGAACAATGCAACCTGCTCATCGAAGTTATATGCAGTGGAGCCAGGAGGGCCGGCTGTCTTGTAAAGCTCGATGAGATAATTTAGCGCATCAACACCCGCAGCGTCATTGACGGTGGGATTCCATTGATCATCGTAATACCACCCATCCAGGCCAAAGAAGATGTTTGCCCACTCGGCGTGGATGCCAACACCACGGGCCAATTGCTGCACGATGCCGTACTGATCGACGGTACCATCGCCATCCAGATCACGGGTCATGAACTGGGCAACCTTGACGAACTCGTCCATATCTGTTGGTACTTTGAGGTCTGTACCGTACTTGGCTTTGTACTCTTCCTGATTCGCCGGGTCTTCGAACAAATCAGTGCGGTAGTACAAACCCATAGTGTAGTTATAGAAGGGCAGCATATAAGTGGTACCGCCGACTTCGCCCAGCATCTTGAACATTGCGGGGATGTAGACGCTGGTATCGAACTTGCTGGCAGCGATGTAATCGTCCAGCGGGGTCAGCCAGTCTGCCCCAACAAAGCTGCCAACCCATTGTTTGTCGACCACGATAACGTCATAGGCACCGTTGCCTTCGCCAACCGACAACTGTGGAACCAGTTTCTCGTACATAGCAACATAAGTTAAGACCTCGACGTTAACTTTCATGCCAGTTTCTTCTTCGAACTTCGGCAGTAATTCTTGAACGTAATTCGTATCTGGAACTGTTTCGAGAAGAACGGTGATCTCCTGGCCGGCAAAGGGCTTCTCGGGGGGCGCCGCCGTCGGCTCGGCAGGCGCCGCCGTTGGCTCGGCAGGCGCCGCCGTTGGCTCGGCAGGCGCTGCGGTTGGTTGAACAGGCGCGGCGGTCGGTTCAACCGGCGCCGGCGCTTGAGTGGGGGCAGCTTGCGGCGCACAGGCTCCCAGGAGGAAGCTGAAGAGCACCAACAGCGTCATTACACTCACGTACAATTTTCTTCTTGACTTATCCATTATCCTTCTCCTTAAAATAGTCTCAAACAGACGAGCTTACAAAACGGGCATTTAGTTGCTTTATCACCACCTTTCATTGTCTATTATTATCTCGTCTGGTTCATCTTTATTTGACGCCCCCAAAGCTGAGCCCTTGAACAAGGTAGCGGCGAATTGAAAAGGCCAGCAACATGACAGGTATTACCATGACCATTGTTGCGGCAGTTAATTCGCCCATTTCCACTCCGCGCTGCGTCAAGAAATTAGCAACGCCAATGGGGAGCGTACGCGTGGCGTTCCCGGTCAGAATCAAAGCAAACATGAATTCGTTCCAGGAAAACAGGAAACTCAAGATGCCCGTTGCGGCGATGCCCGGCGCAGCGAGCGGGATCACGATCAGAAAAAGACTCTGCAAACGGCTTGCGCCATCCACCAGCGCCGCCTCTTCCATATCCGAAGGTATGGCTTCGAAAAAGCTGATCAGCATCCAGATACAGAAGGGCAACAGGAAGGATAAATAGGCCAGTATAAGAGAAATGTGTTTATTGATCAATTT
>JADYYC010000124.1 GCA_020853835.1 Anaerolineales bacterium | reverse complement strand
CGCTGTTTTTCATCGGCCTGTTCTTCGAGCGGTTTGTAGGATTGATCGTCGATGAAGGTGTGTCCCGCCAGGCGGACAACGAACAGCTCGAGCAGGCAGGGGCCCTTGCCGCTGCGGACGTGCTCGACCCCTTCGGAGATCAGCTCCCAGGCCTGGGCTGGATCGGTGCCGTCGCCAGAGAGCAGCTTGAGCCCTGCATAGCAGGACAGGTTCGAACTGACGCTTCCGCCCGGGGTTTGCAGACCGGCTGGCACGGATAATCCGTAACAGTTGTTTTCTACGACGAGGAGCAGGGGGAGTTCCAGCGTGGCGGCCGCGTTCAGGGCAGCCCAAAAGCCGTTTGCGGCGGTGCTGGCTTCTCCGCCTGTGGCAGCCGCGAGCGCGCCCTGCCATTCCGGTTCTTTTAGCGCCCGTTCGCGATAGCGAATGGCTTGGGACCAGCCGAGCGCCGGCGTGTATTGCGCCCCCACATTGCCAGAGGCGGGCAAGATCGTGGGGCCTGCCCGGCGGGGGAGGTTGAACATCACGCCCACGTCCCGCCCCTCGCTTGGGCTGCCGGTCAAGGCCATGCCGGCTGCCAGAGCTTCCACCGGGCGCAGCCCGCTCGCAAGCGCGAGCGGCCGCGAACGGTAGTACACGGTAGCCGCGTCGTGTGGATGGTCGAGCGCCATCCCCAGCAACACCTGCGCCAGCTCGTGCCCCCCGGCGGAGAACTGGTAGTTCACCTTTCCCTGCGGGGTGAGCTGGTTCACCTCGAGCGCGTCGATCTGGCGCGAGAGCATGACCAGCCGCGCAGCCTGCCACCAATCCACCGGTCTGGATGTCATTAAGCCACCTCCAATAAAAAGTTACGCGATCACCTGTGCTGCCCCGTCTCGCTGACCCAGGCTGGAAAGCACCCGGCGCGAGCGCAGCCAGAGCCAAAAAGTCTGGGTGGTCACGCTGAGCGTGAGGGCGGACAACCCGACGTACAGGCCGATCACGCTCCCGTCCCAGATGCCCCATCCGAGCACCACAATGCTGGTGAGCAAATAAATGACGACCGATTCGGTGATGCCGCGCGTGGCGCCGCTGTGCAAGATCGCGCCCTGGTACCAGCTCTGGAACACGCTCAGCGCCGGCAAGGGGAGCGCCAGCCACAGGGCGCGCTGAGCAATCGTGGCCAATTCGGTGTGCAAGGCAAAGATGTCCTGAAACCAGAAGCGCGAGAGCGGCGTGGCGGCGATGGAGAGCAGCAAACCAGTCGTGATGACCGCGAGCAGGATCGTAAATTTCCTCAGGCTCAGATAGGCGCCGGGCGTGTCCAACAACGCCACGACCACCTCATTGTACGCGATGCCGATGGCGCGCAGGATGAAGATCAAGCCGGTGATCACCAGCCAGGTGGCGAGGGATTCGATGGCGAGCGGGAGGCGGTTCATGGCGGCGCTCGCAATCGGGTTAGCCAGCAGGGAGAGCAGCGAGGTCAGCACCAGCGGGATGTAAAAACCCCAGAAAAACGGCCAGGTGAGCGGGGGCTGGATGATGGGGGCTGGCTTGAGCTGGTTGTTCAGCACCGGGCGGACGACGATGCTGACGTAGAGCGCTTCGCTCATCACGCCGCAGGCCACCGCAGCCGAGCCAACCACGATCCCCGGCAGGCTGCCGAGCGAAAAACCGATCGCCAGCACAACGATGTTTGCGCTCAGCCGCACCACGGTCCCTACCCCGATGCTTTTCGAGCGCCCAAAGCGGATCAGCACGCCCTGGTTGAAGCGGCGATAGGCGATCGACCAGGCCCAGGGGATCATGATGATCAGCCCGCTCCGGGCTGGCTCGATGATCTCGGGCTTGGCGCCGATGATATCCCGCACGACCAGGTAGTAAAGCGGCGTGAACGCGATCAGGATGTGCAGGCTGGTCAGCAGCGCGCCGGCGCGCGTCATATACTTGCGCAGCAGCAGGTAGGAAGGCCAGTCTTTGCTCAGGGCGGTGGAGGCGGCGAGCAGCATGATGATCGGCGACTCGATGATCAGGGCGAGGGGAAAGACCACCCCGCTGTAAGCCGCCATGTTAATCTCTGGGTCGGCCAGCCGGGCGATGACGGCGCTCATGAGCGGGGCCTCCATGCCCATGAGCATCCAACTGGCGGCCAGAGGCCACCAGGCCTTGAAAACCCAGCCGAGGGAGGGTTCGTTTCTTGCTTCTTGCGTCAGTTGCATACGGATGACAGTTCTGCAAAAGATGTGAGGATCACGTCAGCTCGTACGGTTCGAGGCGGTACTCGACCTGTTCTGGGACCTCCGCCTGGATGGTCTCGTCCTGGCGGATGAGGCCCGGTTTTTCCACGCAGGCCACCACCCCGCGCAGGCGCAGGGCTATCTGCGGGAAAAGCTCCTCCAGCCCTGCCTGGTCGTAAACCTCTTGGATGACCTTGCCGGATTTCTTACAGGGCCGGTTTTGAGCCTGGACGATGAGCGTCGTCCCGTTCTCGAAGAACAGGCGCGTGCCGGCTGGCAGAAAGCTCAGGTTCGGGATGCCCTGGGTGAGGACGTTTGCGCCCAGCCATTCTGCGCGCACCTCGGGCAGGTCCATCGCCCCAGCGATGCGCTCAAGCTCCTCGACCGAGACAATCGAGACCTGGCGGGAATTGCGGATTTCGGTGCCGCGCGGGTAGAAGGGGGTGCGGCTGTCCGATGGGCGCGTGATGCCGGCATGCTGGTCGCCGGCGAACCCGCCGAACAGCACGTTCACTTGGTCTTGCGGGGTGGTGACCAGAGTGCTTGGGTCTGTTCCGATGTAGAGACCGATTGCTTTTCCGGTGAGTTTATGACGAATAACAGGCATTTGTCAGATACGCTCTTCTAAGGTGGATTGGGCCGGCCGGCGTCTGGAACGGCCCGCCGGCCATGGGGATTATATCCTATTCCCCTGGCGGGCTTTGCCGGGCGCAAAAACTTAGAATTTGGCGAGAATCATTACGCAGTGCGTCAAAACGATTGACATTCGGGAGTGAATTTGATATGCTTAAACTACCGAATGGTCGGTAGGGAGGCGCGATGACACGTGATGAGATTTTAATCGCCGCAGCGCAGATCTTTAGCCAGAAGGGTTTTCACGCCACTTCGATGCAGGACATCGCCCAGGCGGTTAACCTTCAAAAAGCCAGCCTTTATCATCATATCTCCAGCAAGCAGGAAATCCTGGTCGAAGTGCTCGATCGTGCGCTGGGCCTGCTCATCTGCAACATGGAAGAAGTGATGGAGGGCGATTCGCCTCCCGACGAAATGCTGCGCCAGGCGATCCGGGCCTATGTCGTGACCATTCTGGAAAATCGCGATCTCTCGGCGGTGCTGCTGCTCGAGCACCGCTCGCTGGAAGCGGAGCTGCACACCCGGCATGTGCCTCACCGGGATCAATTTGAGCAGCTCTGGCGCGACCTGTTGAAGCGCGGCATCGAGGCGGGTGTTTTCGAGACGGCTGAGCCGGCCATGACCGTGAGGGCTTTGCTGGGCGCGATGAATTGGGCGATCACCTGGTACCGGCCAGATGGCCCGCTTTCGCCAGGGAAGATCGCGGATGAATTTGCCGGCCTGTTCCTGACAGGGTTGAGGCGCCGGGACGGGTCTTGATGGGCGGGGATAACGGGCAGCCGACGGTCCAAAGATTCGAAAACAGCCGCGAGCCAGCGGCAATTTATTACCGCTGCTTGCCTTGCGGGGTGGAGGATTTAGAAAAAGTCCTCCGCCAGGTCTGAGAGGCTTTTCGCCAGGCTCTCTGGTTCGACATCAGAAAGGAGATGAGGTGATGTATTCTTTTGACCCGACCGAAGAGCAGCAAATGCTGGTGGAGGCGATCCACCGCTATGCGCGCAACGATTTACGCCCGGCGATGCACGACGCCGATGAGGCCAACGCGCTGCCGGAAAGGTTGATCGAAAAGGGCTGGGAATTGGGCTATCTGCAAGCCTCG
>JADYYC010000123.1 GCA_020853835.1 Anaerolineales bacterium | reverse complement strand
GACGGCCTTCTTCCATGATCTGCAGGAGCATGTTGTGGGCTTCGGGATGGGCCTTTTCGATCTCGTCGAACACCACGATCGAGTACGGGCGGCGGCGGAGCGCTTCGGTAAGCTGCCCGGCTTCTTCGTAGCCCACGTACCCAGGAGGCGCCCCCACCAGGCGGCTGACGGTGTGGCGTTCCATGAATTCCGACATGTCCAGTTGGATCAGAGCGTCTTCGCTGCCAAACATGAAGCTCGCCAGGGCTTTGGTCAGCTCGGTTTTTCCCACCCCGGTCGGGCCGAGGAACATGAACGAACCGATCGGGCGGCGGGGGTCCTTAAGGCCCGCCCGGGCGCGCCGGACCGCTTTGGAGATGGCCTGGATGGCCTCCTCCTGCCCGATGATGTGCTCGCGCAGATCTTCCTCCATGTGAAGGAGGCGCTCGGATTCTTCCTGTGCGATCTGCATCACCGGCACGCCGGTCCACATCGAGACGACTTCGGCAATATCATCTGCGGTCACGGTGGGGCTGTTGGCGCGGTCCCAACCTGTGCGCAGGCGCTCCAACTGGATCTCGACCGCTTCCTGGCGGGCAAGAAAGTCTTGCGCATCATCATTGCGCCCGTCTTCCTGCGCCAGCGTGTAGTTTTGACGCAGCTCGCGCAACTGGTTCATCAGCTCTTTGGTCATCTGAGCGGAGGGGCTTTTATACATGCGCACCCGGGATGAAGATTCATCGATCAAGTCGATAGCCTTATCCGGCAGAAAGCGCTCGGTGACATAGCGGGATGAAAGCTGGGCGGCTGCATCCAGGGCTTCGTCAGAGATTTTCAGGCGGTGATGCTCTTCATACGCGCCGCGCACGCCTTTCAGGATCTCGATGGTCTCGTCGACTGACGGCTCTTCGACGATCACGGGCTGGAAACGCCGCTCCAGGGCGGCGTCGCTTTCGATGTGCTTGCGGTATTCATCCAGAGTGGTCGCGCCGATCACCTGCAACTCGCCGCGCGAGAGCGCCGGCTTGAGGATATTGGCTGCGTCCACTGAAGAACCGGCTGCGCCGGCGCCGACGAGCATGTGAACTTCGTCGATGAACAGGATCGCCTCGGAGGCCTTCAGCTCATCGATGACGCGCTTGAGGCGCTCCTCGAACTGCCCGCGGTACATCGTGCCCGCGACGAGCGAGCCGACGTCGAGTTGTAAAACGCGCTTATCGAGCAGCGGGGCCGGCACGTCGCCTTCGATGATGCGCTGGGCAAGGCCTTCGACGATCGCGGTCTTGCCCACCCCCGGCTCGCCGATCAGGGCCGGGTTGTTCTTGGTGCGGCGGGCCAGGATCTGGATCACGCGCTCGATTTCCATCTGGCGCCCGATGACCGGGTCGAGCTTGCCATCCTCGGCAAGCTGGGTCAGGTCCGTGGCAAGCTGATCGACCATGGGGGTCTTGGCTTTGCCCTGTTCCTGACGAGCGGACGAGCGGCGCTCGCTGGCGGCGGGCGCGGCCGCGCCGGTCTTCTGTGAGGCGCTGCTCTCCTGCAACACCCTGCGGGTCTGCCTGCGGATTTGCTCGGCGGTCACGCCCAGCTTGCGCAGCACATCCATGGCGATCCCTTCGCCATGGCGAACGAGCCCCAAGAGCAGGTGTTCAGTTCCGATATAGTGATGCCCCATCCTGCGGGCTTCATCTACGGCATATTCCAATACTTGCTGCGTTCCGGGAGAAAGGTCCAGTTTTCCACCATGATATTGCCCCGGTCCAGTTAACCTTTCGACAATCTCTTGCACACGATCTGCTTCAAGACCCAATTCCCTTAAAACGCGTCCGGCAACTCCACCCTCTTCCCGGATCAAACCGAGAAGTAAATGTTCAGTCCCGATGTAACTGTGGCGCATGCGCTCCGCTTCCTGGTGAGCCAGGCTGAGAACTCGACGCGCCCTTTGCGTGAAACGCTCCATGCCAGACACGGCACTCCTCCTAAATGTAACGATTAAACAGTTTGAGCCATCCCTGATATCTAATTACGAGACGGATGGTCTTATTGGATTTTACCAGAATTTAGGTGGAGTCTCTTTCTTTTGATGCTCCAAACCTGCTAAGTTAACAAAACTCTTAGAATAACCCAACGATGCGCCCCTGGGTGAGGGCGCCTCGAAAGGGTGGTTTTGTTGTTGTGCGGCTGTTTCAAAAATGATGAAATTTAGCCTTCAGGCCGAATCGTTTTGCTCCGCCGGCTGGTTGAAATCCTCATCCTGTCCGGTCTGGGGCTGGTCAGGGCTGGGCGCCTCGTCCGAGGGAGCTGCCAGAGGTTGATCCGGCTCACTCTTCACATCGACAGAGGCTTCACCAACCTCCTCCGAAAGAGCCATCTTCCAATCCAGATCGGCATAGGCTGGCGAATCTACCTTGCGCAGGCTGAGGCCGATGCGGCGGCGTTCAGCATCAATCTTAATGATGCGCAGCGTGAGCACGTCTCCTTCGCGCACCACTTCCTTGGGATGCGCAACACGCTGCTCGCTCAGCTCTGAGATGTGGATGAGCCCTTCGATATCCTCGCCGATTCTTGCGAAAGCGCCGAACTTGGTCAGGTGGGTGATCGTCCCTTCCACCAGCATGCCTTCTTTCAAATCGCCGATGCGCTCTGTCCAGGGATCGCTTTGAAGCTGGCGGATGGACAGGCCGATGCGTTTGCGATCGCGATCCACGCTGATGATCTTCACCTTGACCTCATCGCCCACCTTGAGGACTTCGTTCGGGTGTTGGATGCGATCCCAGGAGATTTCTGAAAGATGGACAAGGCCATCGGCGCCATCGATGTTGACAAAGGCGCCAAAATCTGCCAGGCTGGTGACCCGCCCGGTTCGCGCTTCGCCTTCCTGCAATTCGTCAAGCAGGCGGTCTTTGAAAGACTCGCGCGTTTCCTGCAGAGCGAGCCGCTCAGAAAGGATCAGCCGCCGGCGGTCGCGGTCGGCTTCGATCACGCGCACATTGATGTCTTCGCCCACCATTTTGCCATAACGCTGTTCGGTGTTTTCACTGCTTCCAGGCCGGCGGTGCAGGCTGATTTGAGAAGCGGGGACAAAACCTCGCAGGCTGCCGATCGGGACGATCAGCCCGCCTTTGTTATAGCCGATGATCTTGCTGGAAAACTCGTTGTTAGTTTCGAGCAGAGCCTCGACATCATCCCAATCCTGTTCTTCGCGCGCTCGGACATAGGACAACACCACGTTGCCGTTCTGGTCCTCCGGCGCGATGACAAATACCGGGATTTCCTGCCCAACCTGGAGGGCCTTTCGCTCATCATCCGGGATTTGTTCCAATTCTCGACCAGAAATCACCCCCTCCGATTTTGTCCCAATGCTTACGAGAATTTCATTGTCTCGAATTGTTGCGATAGATCCTTTGCGTATTTCTCCCTGACTTGGAAGATCCAGGCTGAGGCCTTCTTCAAGGAGAGATTGCATCGACTCTTTCTCCTTGTCTTCCTCCTCACCCTCTTGCCCAAAATAGGGGCGGTCTTGGTTCATAAGTGTGCTTCGCTCCACTCGCTAAAATTTAGGAGTGTATTATAAAGGTGAAAAGGCAACTTGACAACCTTAATAATAGGGATAGAATTCATACAGCCCTGCCGTTGGCCCTGCAAGAATTGACACACCTGATATTTCGATGATAGACGGACGGGCACGTGTACCGAGGAAATAATGCCGCATATTTATCCCTTCACTGCAATCGTTGGACAGGAGCGCATGAAGCGCGCACTGGTTTTAAACGCGGTAAACCCGCGCATCGGCGGGGTGTTGATTCGAGGCGAGCGCGGCACGGCAAAGTCCACCGCGGCGCGGGCTATGGCAGCGCTGCTTCCGATGATCGAGGTTTTCGAAGATTCGCCTTTCAACGACGACCCAAACGAACCCAACACCTGGTCGGACTGGGTAAAGGAGGCGCTGGCCCAGGGGAAACAGCTCCAGGTCCGCAAGCGCCAGATTCGCTTTGTCGACCTGCCAGTCAGCGCCACCGAAGACCGGGTTGTGGGGACGCTGGATATCGAAAAAGCCATTCAAAAGGGCGAGCGCCATTTCGATCCGGGTGTGCTCGCTGCGGCAAACCGCGGGCTGCTCTACATCGACGAAGTCAACTTGCTGGACGACCATGTGGTGGACCTGCTGCTCGATTCGGCTGCGATGGGCATGAACATCGTCGAGCGGGAGGGCATCTCGTTCTCTCACCCCTCACGGTTCATCCTGGTCGGGACGATGAACCCCGAAGAAGGCGATCTGCGCCCGCAGCTTCTGGATCGTTTTGCGCTGTCGGTGGAGATCCACGGCATTCGGGACGCACGCGAGCGGGTGCTGATCATGCAGCGCAACCTGGATTTCGAGGAAGACCCGGACGGCTTCTACATGAAATGGCAAGAGCGCGAGCAAGAGCTCTCCCGGCAAATCGAACAGGCGCGCCTGCTTCTGAACCAGGTTACCTACACAAACCGTGATTTGATCGCAATCGCCTCGCTCACCTCTTCCCTGAACGTGGACGGTCACCGGGCAGACCTGGTGATCCTCAAAACGGCCCGCTCCCACGCCGCGTTCGAGGGCCGGTCAACCATCACAGAGCGCGACATCGCCCTCGCAGCCGAGCTGGCCCTGCCGCACCGCATTAAGCGCGGACCGTTCCACCAGGCCGAAATGACGATGGAAGACCTGCAAGAGCGGATCGAACAGCTTCAGGGCGCCTCGCCTACGCAAAGCGAGGTCGAGCCTATCCCCGACCAGGAACAATCCAGCGAAAAAAAAAAGAGCCGGTGACTACGGAGATTTCGGAAGAGGACTCTAGCCGCCCGCCGGCAGAACCATCGCGCCAGAACGTGTTTGACCAGATGAGCGCGAACTGGTGGGAGGGGGGCGAAAAAGTCAAGATCGGTCAGACCTTCCTGCCGCGCAAGATCCAGAACCCGTTGGATCACATCAGCCGCCGCTATGGCGGAAGGCGTTCGCGCACGCACACCGAGCGCAAGCGCGGCCGCTACATCCAGTCTCGCCCAGCCGGCGGGAAAACTGACGACCTGGCTTTTGACGCCACGCTGCGCGCCGCCGCGCCGTTTCAAAAGGAGCGCCAGGAACAACGCAAGCGGGTGGCGTTCGCTATCCAGCGTTCCGACTTCCAACGCAAAGTGCGCGTGAAGAAGGCCTCCAACCTGATCCTGTTCGTCGTGGACGCTTCCTGGTCTATGGCGGTGGCAGAGCGGATGGCGGCGACAAAAGGGGCCATCCTTTCACTGCTGACCGACGCCTACCAGCGGCGGGACCGGGTGGGGCTGGTGGTCTTTCAAAAAAACCGGGCAACCCTGATCCTGCCGCCGACTAACTCGGTCCAGCTCGCAAAGCGGGCGCTGGCGGACATTCCGGTGGGCGGCAAAACCCCGTTATCGGCCGGGCTGCTCATGGCCTACGAAGTGGTTGAAAAAGAGCGCCTGATCCATCCCGATGTGAACCCGCTGATCATCCTGCTCACTGATGGCGCCGGCAACGTCTCGATGACCCATCTGCCGCCGCAGGAGGAGTCGCGGCGGCTGGCAGAACGGATTGCCGAAGCCGAAATTCGCAGCGTGGTGATCAACATGGAGCATGTCGCCTTTGACCAGGGCCTGGCGCAAAACCTGGCCGACCACCTGAAATCCCCCTGCTATACGCTGGGCGAACTCAAAGCCGAGGCGCTGTACCAGAAAGTGCGCGAAGAGATGAGCGCATGATTCTAAGCGCCGGCAGGCATTTCGCGTAGAGATGCCGTCTTTGGCGTCCCACCTATTGTGGGTTTGGCGGTGAAATCAACCCACCTTTATTCTTTATAGATAGATAGTTAATTAATTATCGTAGTCTTAGTAGGGGGTGTGGATATGTGGAGAACCTCCCGTTTGGGTATGCTGCTGCCATATAGGCCGGGTAGGCGCTGCTAGCAGACGGCATACATGGTGGAGTGACGGCGCCGGTTTTATCCACCGGCGCTCTGGGGAGCAAGGGGGATGGAATCGGGATAGGTTTTATTCCCACAAAGGCGGCTCAGAATCTGGGAGAGTCAAATAACCG
>JADYYC010000122.1 GCA_020853835.1 Anaerolineales bacterium | reverse complement strand
ATCGAGCGGCGCTCGTATTCAGCGGGGGCGCTGCGGCGCATCTCTTCCGCGGCAGCCAGGCTCAACCCGTTCGGTACGTACATCAGGACGTCGTGGGCGGGGGTCTGGTCGGTCACCACGTCGGGGGCCACCCCGCGGATGACCAGTTCGGGATAGATGTCGGCTGCATTGCCGATCAGTCCGATCGAGATGGGGATTTGTTTTTCCTTGTTTTCCTCCACCAGGGTCATGGCTTCTTCGAGCGTATCGACGACCGTGTCAACATAGCCGATCTCGTGGCGGCGGTGGGCGCGCTCCGGATCGACTTCCACGATCAGCCCCACCCCCTCATTCATCGTGATGGCGAGGGGCTGGGCGCCGCCCATGCCGCCCAGGCCGGCGGTCAGGACGAACTTGCCCTTGAGCGAGCCCCAGCCGCGCTGGCGGGCGAGCGCGCCCAGGGTTTCGTAGGTTCCCTGGAGGATGCCCTGGGTGCCGATGTAGATCCACGAGCCGGCCGTCATCTGACCATACATGATCAATCCCTGGGCGGCGAGCTGGTCGAAGTGCTCCTGGGTAGCCCAGTGCGGGACAAGGTTGGAGTTGGCGATCAGGACGCGCGGCGCGTCGGGATGCGTTTTGAAAACCGCCACCGGCTTGCCGGACTGCACCAGCAGCGTTTCATCATCTTCAAGGGTGCGCAGCGTCTCGAGAATGGCGTCAAAGGCTTCCCAACTGCGGGCGGCCTGGCCGCGTCCACCGTAGACAACCAGGTCCTGCGGTCGTTCTGCCACTTCAGGGTCGAGATTGTTTTGGATCATCCGGTAAGGGGCTTCGGTCAGCCAGGATTTGCAGCTCAACTGCGAGCCGCGCGGCGCCCGCACAATGCGTGGTTCGGACATTCGGACCTCCATCTCTTTTATTTTAGGTTGTGCTTTACCCTGATTATACGATAAGGAAAGCCTGGTGGGCGAGTGGATCGTGGCGGATAGGGGGTTCTTGCAGCAAACGGTTGAGGCACACCGCGCGAAAATGGCGCGTTTCAAGATCGCATGCCTGCACACCCGGCATGCGATCAGGTTGCGGTGAAGGTCTTTGAATTCTGGTTGAATATAACCCCATGTGGCAGACAGATAAACCTGGACATCCAGGTTCTTGCCAGGGGCGGCGAAGCGTAATCGATCAGGCCGCGAGGGGCTCTCGCTGTCCGTTCTTGATAAAGCTGTCGAACGTGGAGGTCCTGAGCCGGTCGATAAGCTCCGCTTGAGCGTCGCGCCAGATCGACTGCATCGGGCACTCATCACCCAGGGTGCAGACGCCGTTTCCAGTGACACATTCGTTAAGGAGTATCGGGCCATCGATCGCTTCAACGACCTCGAGCAGCGAGATCTGTTCGGGTGGACGGGCGAGCGAAACGCCGCCGCGGGCGCCGCGAGAAGTCTGCAACAAGCCAGCTACGGAAAGTTGAGAAACTATTTTTGCCAGGAAAGAGGGCGGGATTTGCTGCTCCTGGGCGATTTGGCTGGTCGCTGCACGCTGATTGGAACCTATTTTTGCCAGGTACAGCACAGCGCGAACTGCGTAATCGGCTTGGCGTGTTATCTGCATTTTATTTCTCCATAAAAGTGGATTTCAAATAAAACCTGTACATTTTCAATATTTTAGACTGTTTTTAGCCAATTCACAAGTGACAGACATCATACGTCAAAGATGACGGTCATCTTACAAAAACGTTGGCGTCCGGTGACAACCCGCTTGTTGAGCGCAAGGGCGTCATCTCGTGATATTAATCACCAATATCAATTACCCCCGCCTCACCCTTTTTGGGTGATGGCGAATAACAGGGGGTTTGCTAGAATGAGCTTGAGGACTGCGCGGTAGTCCTCTTGCGTTGTTTCGCTGTCTCCTACCTGAAGAAATCCAAAACTTCTGAAGCTGGATGAATAACATGCACGAGATGCAGAAGAAAGGAGGAAGACGATAATCCCCTATAAATGGTAAAAAAATTAAAAGACTGCATGACCGGTCAGCCGGGCCATGAACAGCGCCAGGCGGCCCCCCGATAGATCCTTCAGGCGGATCAGGCGGGATGTATTGTAAGACCACCAAATCGGAATTGTGCGCTTCCGAAAAATGGAGGGCATGGAGGAAAATATGGTTGACAAAACCAAGTCGAATGGAAAACCGGGAGAGGAAAAGACCTACATCAAGGGGCTGGGGTTCTGCTCGTTTGGCATCGGGTCAAACGTAGCCCAGGTGGATGTGAAAGATGGCAAAGTCGTACGCATCCGCCCACTGCATTTCGATGAAAAATATGACCCTAAAGAATGGAACCCGTGGGAAATCGAGGCACGCGGCAAGACCTTCAAACCGTCGATGAAATCGCTGCTGCCCCCCCTGAGCCTGGCTTACAAGAAGCGGATCTACTCTCCGAACAGGATCAAATATCCACTTAAACGGGTGGACTGGGATCCAGATGGCGAGCGCAATACACAAAACCGCGGCGCCAGCAAATACGTGCGGATCTCCTGGGACGAAGCAACCGACATCATCGCTAAGGAAATCAGGCGCGTGCATGACAAATACGGCCCTTATGCCATCCTGGCCCAGGCAGACGGACATGGCGAGACCAAAGTGGTCCATGGGCCCCATGGCTGCCAGACAAATTTGTTGAAATTGATGGGTGGTTTCACGCTGCAGGTGCGCCAGCCTGATAGCTGGGAAGGCTGGTACTGGGGTTCCAAGCACGCCTGGGGCATGGACCCGGTGGGTAAGATGGGCCCACAAACTAATGTAATGCGGGACATCATGCAGCACACCGACATGATCCTGTTCTGGGGCGCTGATCCCGAAACCACCACCTGGGGCTGGCAGGGTCAGATGGCCAGCCGGCTGTGTTACCACTTTACTGAACTGGGGATCAAATCGATCTATATTTGCCCCGATCTGAACTACGCGGCAGCGGTTCACGCAGATAAGTGGATCCCTGTTAGGCCAAACACGGATACGGTGCTGCATCTGGCGATCGCCTACACCTGGCTGACTGAGGGGTTGTACGAAAAGGAGTACGTCGCCACCCACACCTACGGTTTCGAAGCCTTCCGGGATTATGTGCTGGGCAAGGAGGACGGTATCCCCAAGACACCTAAATGGGCGGCGGAGATCTGCGGCGTGCCGTCATACACGATCAAGGCGCTGGCGCGCGAATGGGGTAAAAAGACCACCTCGATCGCGCACTGCAACGGCGGCTCATATATCCGCGCCGCATATGCTAGCGAACCCGGGCGGATGGAAGTGTTGAACCTGGCCATGCAGGGCCTGGGAATGCCGGGCCGGCACCAGGTGACGATGATCGAGTGGGGGCTGTTCGGCATGCACACACAAAACCCGCTGCCACGCAGCACCTGTATCCCAGATCCATACAAAGCTTACCGGGGCTACTTCTTGGGCTACTTCCCAAAGCAGCACATTCCAAAGACCCTGATCCACGAGGCTATCCTCAACCCGCCCCTTAAATGGCACGGACACGTGATGGCAGGCATGCCGCGCGAGGACCAGTTTATTGAGTTTCAATACCCGGTGGAAGGGTGCTCGGAAATCCACATGATCTGGACCGACTCTCCCTGCTGGATGACCTGCTGGAACGGCGGGCACCGGTTCCAGGAGGCGCTGCGGAGCGAACAGATCGAGTTCGTCCTGGCGCAGCACCCCTGGATGGAAAATGAATGCACATATGCAGACATCGTTTTGCCGGCCAACACCAAGATCGAAGAGGAAGACATAGGAACCGACATCTTCAGCGGCTCCTTTAACAGTATCTTCTACGAAGGCCAGGCCATCAAACCAGTGGGCGATTCGAAGAGCGATTACGAGATCGTTTGCGAGATCGCCAAAAAGCTGGGGATGTACGAAGCCCTTACGGAAGACAAAACGACTGATGATTTGATAGAGGCCGGCTTCATGCACTCTGGTGTTCAGGAATTCGCCAGTTACGAGCAGTTCCGTGATAAAGAATATGTGATGGTACCCACGGCGCCTGACTGGGAAGATGATCCAGTGGGTCTGTATAACTTCTGGAAAGATCCGGATAACAACCCGCTGCTGACCCCCACCGGCAAGATCGAGTTCTACGCCACTGGTTTGGCCGAGCACTTCCCAGATGATGACGAACGTCCACCCGTGCCGCACTGGATCCCCTACGGCGAGACCCACCAGGAGAGCTTGCTCCACCCGCGCTCAGATGAGTATCCCTTCCTGATCGTCTCCAACCACCCCCGCTGGCGTGTGCATGCCATGCATGATGACATCACCTGGCTGCGGGAAATCCCTACCTGCAAGGTCAAGGGAGCAGATGGCTATCTGTACGAACCGGTGTGGATCAATCCGGGCGACGCAGCTAAGCTGGGGATCGAAGACGGCGATGTGGTCGAGCTGTACAACGAGCGTGGCGGAGTGCTGGGAGGCGCATACGTCACCGAGCGTATTATGCCCGGTGTGGTCTACCAGGATCACGGCGCCCGGGTCGACCCGATCGTCCCCGGCAAGCTGGATCGCGGCGGCGCAAATAACCTGATCTGCCCCCACCGCACCACCAGCCGCAACGCAGCCGGCGAAGTAACCAGCAGTTTCCTGGTCGGCGTCCGCAAGGTCGACCTTGAAGCTATGCGCCAGGAGCATCAGGAAGCATTTACACGCGAGTTTCACCCAACAGCTGGCCTGGTCTTCAAAGCCCAGTTAGAAGGAGAAAAGTAGCCATGAAGGTGTTTGTAATCGACGTCGCAAGGTGCAACGGTTGTTATAACTGCCAGATCGCCTGCAAGGACGAGCACGTGGGCAACGACTGGACGCCCTATGCCAAGCCCCAGCCAGACACTGGCCAGTTCTGGATGAAGGTGAACGAAACGGTACACGGCAGCGTACCCAAGGTCAAGATGTCCTACGTAGCCATGATGTGCATGCATTGCGAAAACGCGCCCTGCATGAACAACTGCCAGCCCGATGCTATTTACCGGCGTGAAGACGGGTTGGTGGTGATCGATCCCGAAAAATGCACAGGCTGCATGAACTGCGTGGATGACTGCCCGTATGGAGTCATTTACTTTAATGACGACCTGATGCTGGCCCAGAAGTGCACCGGCTGCGCCCACCTGTTGGACAAGGGCTGGAGCGTGCCGCGTTGTGTGGATGCGTGCGCGACTGATGCCCTGCGATTTGGCGAGGAAGAAGAGTTCAAAGCAGAGATCGCTCAGGCGCAGGTGATGTTCGCCGAATACGGCACCTCTCCCAGGGTGTACTACCTGAATTTGCCAAAGAAGTTCATCGCTGGTACGATCTTCGATCCAGAAATCGATGAGGTCTTGATTGGCGCCGAAATAACCTGTCAAAACGAGAAAACCGGCGAAGTGTTCAAGGTAAAGACCGATAACTTTGGCGACTTCTGGTTCAAGAACCTGGACGTGGGCGACTACTCGGTGTGGATCGAGATGGGCGGATACCTCACCCAAACAATGGAGCACATAAGTACGATCAAGGATGTGAACTTGGGCGATATCCCCGTGTACAAGGAGGTCAAAGTAGCCGCATAGACTGGATTGCACGCCTGGGTGATCTATACAAAGAGATCACCCAGGTTTTTATCTGATTATCTGGAGACGATTCGAAAAGAGGTAATGATGGGCGAGAAAACTAAACCATGGAGATGGCAGGAGGATGACCTGACCGTGACGCGCGGCAGCGCCTGGTCGGGCCCAGGCTGCCATATCGGTTGCGGTGTGTTGCTCTTCACCGACAAAGATGGCAAGCTGGTCAAGGTGGAAGGCGACCCCGACAACCCCTTCAACCAGGGGCGCCTGTGTGTGCGCTGCCTGGCCGTGCCGAACGCAACCAACCATCCCGACCGGCTTAAATATCCCATGAAACGCGTTGGGGCGCGGGGCGAGAACAAATGGGAGCGCATCACCTGGGATGAAGCCTATGACACCATCGTCAAAGAATTCACAAAAGTAAAAGAACAATATGGCGCTGAATCAGTGATTTTCTGCCAGGGTACGGGACGGGACATTGCCCCGTACATCAGCCGGCTGGCCTGGTCGTTTGGCAGCCCGAACTGGGTGCCGCTGGGCTTGACTGGCAATGCTTGCTACTTGCCGCGCGTGGCCGGCTGCATCGCCACGACCGGCTCGTTCTGGGTGGCAGACTGCTCACAGGCTTCGCCGCTTCGTTACGACAACCCGGATTATAAAGTCCCAGAATGCATGGCGGTCTGGGGGAACAATACGGTGGTGTCGAATGCAGACGGGTTCTATGGTCACTGGGTCGTAGACCTGATGAAGCGCGGCACGAAGCTGATCGTGATCGACCCGCGGCTGACCTGGCTGGCGTCAAAGGCCGAGCTCTGGCTGCAGATCCGCCCCGGGACGGATGCGGCGCTGGCGTTGGGCATGCTCAACGTGATCATCAACGAAGAATTGTACGACAAAGATTTTGTGGATAAGTGGTGCTATGGCTTTGACCAACTGAAGGAACGGGTGCAGCAATACCCGGTGAGCGAGGTGTCTCGGATCACCTGGATCCCCGAAGAGAAGATCATCGCCGCGGCGCGCTTATTTGCGAACAGCAAGCCAGCCACGGTGCAGTGGGGGTTGGCGCTGGACATGACCCAGGAGACGCTGCCAGCCAGCCATGCCATCACGGCGCTATGGTCGATCACGGGCAATATCGACGTCCCCGGTGGGATGCTGCCGCCGCCAACGCTGCTGTTCTACGGCGGTGGGTGGGGCGACGAGTTGATCAGCGACGAGCAAAAGGCCAAGCGCATTGGTCTTTCCAAGTACCCGTTGTACCAATACGGCTTTGTCGTCGCCCAACCCGATGAAGTAGCCAACCAGTTAGAAACCGGTGAACCTTATCCGATCAAAGCCGCCTGGATCCAGACCAACAACAGCCTGGCCTGCATGTCGGCTGACCCCAAGAAGACGTATGCAGGTTTGAGGAAATTGGACTTTGTGGTGGGTGTGGACCTGTTTTTGACCCCCACCATCGTTGCCTGCGCCGATATCGTCCTGCCTGCCGCTACCTACCCTGAGCGTGACGGTCTGCGCTTTGGCGACGGGCCACAGCGCGGCGAGGCGATCAACAAAGTCACCCAGATCGGCGAGTGCAAGTCAGACATGCAGATAAATCTGGAACTTGGCAAGCGCTGGAACCCGGAAGCCTATCCCTGGGACAACGTGCAGGACATGTTCACGCACATGCTGAAGAGCAAGGGCGTAGACTACAGCTTCCAGGAGCTGCGCGAAGTGGCGCCGATCTACCCGCCGCAAGAGTACAAGCGGCATGAGAAAGGAACGATGAGGTTTGATGGCGAGGTCGGTTTCAACACCCCCACGCGGCGCATCGAGTTGTTTTCCACTTTTTACGAGCAGGCGGGTTTGGATCCGCTGCCGTATTATAAAGAACCCACGGAAAGCCCGCTCAGCACGCCCGATCTGTACGCGGAATATCCGCTGGTTCTGACCACCGGCGCCAAGCATTGGGGGATGTTTCACTCCGAGCACCGCCAGATCCCGCACCTGCGCGCCATTCACCCTGACCCAACTCTGCAGATCCACCCCGAGGCAGCCGCAAAATTTGGCGTAAAAGCAGGCGATTGGGTGTGGGTGGAGAACTCAATGGGCCGCGCCAAGCGCAAGGTTGAGATCACCCCCATCATGGACCCCAGGGTGGTGAACGCCGATCATGCCTGGTGGTTCCCCGAAGCCGAGGCTGCTGAACCAACCCTGTTCAACTTGTGGGACCTGGCGATCAACCAACTGGTGCCGTTCCAGCCTGGAAAGAGTGGTTTTGGCGGCAATTACAAGTCGTTGTTGTGCAAGATCTACAAGGTAGCGGAAGAAGAGGTGTGAGATGGCCCGCTATGGACTGCTTATAGACTACGAATACTGCACCGGCTGTCACTCCTGCGAGGTAGCCTGCCAGATGGAACACAACCTCCCAGTAGGTAAATTTGGCATCCAACTGGCTGAGATCGGCCCCTGGCAGATCGAGGGCGATAAGTGGCAATACGCTTATATTCCGGTGCCGACCGATCTGTGTGACCTGTGCGGCAAGCGGCTCGCCAAGGGTAAACTCCCCTCCTGCGTACATCACTGCCAGGCTAACGTGATGAAGTTTGGCAAAGTGGAGGATCTGGCCAAGGAGATGGAAGGCAAATCACACATGGTGCTGTTTACGCCAAAGTAGTAGCTGGGACACAAATCTATCCATGGGGCACAGGCGCGTGCTTGTGCCCCCAGAATAACAATCAGGAGAATGATCATGGTTCAGGAAAGCCTTGAAAAGAAAGAGGTCGTTGTTCCTAGCTACGCCTGGGTGATCCTGGCAGTGGCTTTTATCGCCAGCGTGGCGGCGCCTTTGACCCAATTTAAGGTGGCGCCAATTATGCCCATATTAATGGAGGTGTATAAACTGAGCCCGATGCAGGCCGGGTTGCTGATGTCGATGTTTGCCATCACCGGCTTTATCCTGGCTCTGCCAGCCGGGATGATCCTGCAAAAGCTGGGGTTAAAGGTCACCGGTATGATCGCCATGGGCTTTCTGGTCGTGGGCTCTCTGCTGGGCGTATTTTCGGCCACATCGGGGCTGATGTTCACCAGCCGGGTGATTGAAGGCGCGGGGATGGCGTTGATCGGCGTGGTTGCGCCGGCTTCGATCGGCATGTGGTTCCCGCGCGAAAAGCAGGGCACGCCGATGGGCCTGTGGGCGACCTGGGTGCCGGTGGGAAGCGTGCTCATGTACCTGATCGCTCCGCCCCTGGCGATGTCTTTTGGCTGGAAGTCGGTGTGGTGGTTCAGCCTGATTTTCTCTCTGGTGGCCTTCGTGTTGGTTTGGCTGTTCATGAAAATGCCGCCTCACATGGCTGCCGCCCCGCAGGAAGCCGGCGGGCCGCCGCCCGAAGAAGCCCCGGATATGAAGAAGGCGATGTCCATCCGCGACATTTGGCTTTTGGGGGCTTTGTTTGGACTGTTCAATATGGCCCTGATCGCGGTCAGCACCTTCTACCCCACCTTCCTGAGCGCCGTGCGCGGTCATAGCATGACCAGCGCCTCGTGGACTTCCAGCATCGTCATGATCGTGGTGATCTTTTCCGCGCCGCTAGCTGGAATACTGTCAGACAGGTTAGGTTCGCGCAAAGTATTCCTGACCTGGCCCTTCATCGTTGCAGCAATCATGTTCATCTTTCCCTTCACCGCCACGGATACGGTAATCGTGCTGTGGCTGATCTTGATGGGCGTGATCGCCGGCGCCATCCCCACCGCCACCTTTGCCGCCACCCCAGAGATCATGAAAAAGCCGGCGTTGGTCGGCATGGGCATGGCGGTTGTTGCCCTCGGTCAGAACTTAGGAATGTTCATTGGCCCGACGATGTTCGGCGCCTTGTTAGAAAGCTCCGGTTGGGCGGTAGCGGGATATGCAATGATCCCAGTCCTGCTGTTGGGCTTTGTGTTAGGCTGGTTGATCAAGGTGAGATAAGCGGGTCAGCCAGGCGGATTTTTGCAAGAACAACCATTCATGGGGCTGTCTACAGGGAGGGGTTAGACAGCCCCATCGCAATGTCCCAATTTGTCGAGTGAGCGGCGGGATCTTGAAGTGGTAGGGTGTTTATGATATAACTATATCGAATATCAAGATCGGCAAATTTTATTATCTGATTCTCAATTGAATAAGAGTAAGTTACTAGATGAAGCCTGGAGCTGCGGATGGCTCAAAATATTAAGACAGGTAATGGGAATGGGTTTGGAATTAAAGCTGACGATACTCGCGGCATATCCATTGGTCAACTGGTGGACAGCGTCTCTCGATTGACCGGACAGCGCTGCACCCCCGCCATGATCTACAACTATGAAAAAAAGGGCCTGCTGCCCTCGCCGGCGCGCACAGAAGGCGGCTTCCGCTTGTTCCGCCTCCAGGATATCCAGCT
>JADYYC010000121.1 GCA_020853835.1 Anaerolineales bacterium | reverse complement strand
CTGCCGGAGACGTTCGTCCTTTACCAGGGATCGGAGCGGGAGGGTTCGCTCCAGCGGCTGCTGGCGGCCTGGAGCTGGGCGGCGGGGCCGGTGGGGGAATACTACCCGCTGCTGGCGGCGGGGCTGAGCCCGGCGGGTTGTGAGCGGTTCGAGGAGATCGCGGCCGAACTGGGGCTGCATGAGCGGGCTCGCTGCCTGCCCGTGCTGCCGCTCCCGCTGCTGGCGGCAGTCTACCGGGCGAGCAGCGCCGTGTTCCACCCCGAAGCGGCGACGGCCTGGGGCGGTCCGCTCCGGCAGGCGCTGGCGTGCGGCAAGCCGCTAGTCGGGCTGGAGGAGCCGTTCAGCGATGCGATCCTGGGCAAGGCGGGCTACCTCGTGAAGCCGGGCGGGTCGGAAGCCGAGCGCTGCCGGGCGCTGGGCGCGGCGCTGATCACGGTGATCGTCGAGGAGGACCTGGCTCAAACGCTCTCGCAGGCCGCCTTGCAGCGGGCGGAGGGGTACCGTCCTGAGCGCTTTGGGGAGGCGCTGAGCCGCGCTTATCTGGAACTGCTCGGCTGATTCGCCGGCCGTTTTCGGAAAAGGGCTCGCTCAGCGGCTGCGCAGCGCCCGGGCGGCAAAGAAAGCCAGCGCGCCGCCAGCCAGCAGGAATAACACGCCAATGATGCCGAGCAAGGGGGAACGTCCGCCCTCGGGGGCGGGGATGCTGGGCTGTTCAGCCAGGGTCTGGGTGTTGGCCTGGGCGCCGAAATTGACATAGGTGATGTCGCCCGCTTTGAGGGCCAGGGTATAGCTGTTCTGGGTGGTGGGGTTATAGCCCTCCGGCACGGCCACGCTGATGGTGTAGCTCCCCTCGGGCAGCTCTTTATGACATTCAGCCTGTTCCTCCGAACCGGTCTGGATCGATTTGGTCACCTCGCCGCCGCTGCTCCCAAAGCTGATGGCGCCGCCGGGGATGGAGGGTTCATTTTCCTGGCGGATCGAATCGCCGTTGATGTCGTTGAAGAGCAGGATGCAGAGGGTGCCAAAACCGGGCTGCGGAGAGGGGGTGGGCAGGACCGGGGTGGGCGTGGGCGTCGGGCCGGGCGT
Organism: Anaerolineales bacterium; assembly: GCA_020853835.1. Classification (GTDB taxonomy): domain Bacteria; phylum Chloroflexota; class Anaerolineae; order Anaerolineales; family UBA4823; genus UTCFX2. The sequence goes on along the minus strand of JADYYC010000121.1, from coordinate 1,909 downwards.
GGGCGTGGACTCATCTGGGCCGCCCAGGCCGAGCAGCAACTCCTGACCCTCGTAGATCGTGTCGCTGGTGAGCTTGTTGAGGGCGCGCAACTGGTCGAGCGATACGCCGGTGAGGAGCGAGATGGCAAGCAGGGTGTCGTTGGGCTGGACGATATAGATGATGCGCCCGTCGGGGCCGGGGGTGGGGGTATAGATGGGGAGCTGGGCCGGCGGGGCGGCGCGGGCGGGCGTGAACGCCACGCGAAGCGGGAAGGCGAGCGCTGCGAGAGCCAGGGCGGTCGACAGCGCTACGATGATAAGAGAAGTTCGGTTAGGTTTTTGCATCGGAGGGAAATTATACCGGATAAAGAGGGTTTATTTGGGAAGCCGGAAGCTGAGGCAGAACGGCAGAACGCGAAATGTTGCGCCATCCCCCCTGATGTGATAAAATCTACCGCGCTATCAGCGTGGCGTCCAGCCGCGCCGAGCGCGACAACCGGGGAGATGCCAGAGTGGCCAATTGGGCTCGCCTGCTAAGTGAGTGCGGGGGCTAAAACCTCCGCCGTGGGTTCGAATCCCACTCTCCCCGCTCTAATCCCATAACATAACAAGACCCGCGCAACGCGGGGCGTAACCCCTAGCAGATCCTCGGCAGCATCTCCCCCGCCAACTGATCGACCACGCGCGTGCTCCCCAGCCGCGTCTTCACCATCACCCGCCCGGGTTGTCCCTCGACCGCCCGCCCGATCTTCACGCTCGCCTCGCCGTAGCGGGTTCGGCGCAGCGCCTCCAGCGCCCGCTCCGCCCCCTCGGGGGCGACGAACGCGACCAGGCGGCCTTCGTTCGCCAGATAGAGCGGGTCGAACCCGAGCACCTCGCAGGCTGCCCGCACCGCCGGGCGCACGGGGATGGCAGCCTCGTCGAGCAGCACCCCCACCCCCGACTGGCGCGCGATCTCGTTGAGCGTGGTCGCCAGCCCGCCGCGGGTCGGGTCGCGCAACACGTGCACCTCCGCCCCACAGTCCAAAAGCGCCTCCACCAGCCCGTTTAGCGGAGCCACGTCGCTCGCCACCTCGATCTCGAAACCCAGCTCGCCCCGCGCCGCCAGCACGGCCATCCCGTGATCTCCGAGCGGCCCCGAGAGCAGCACCGCGTCGTCCGGGCGCGCCTGCGCCCCGCCGATCTTAAATCCGCTCCGCCGCAGCCCGATCCCGGACGTGTTGATGAACAGCCCGTCCGCCTTGCCGCGCTCGACCACCTTGGTATCCCCCGCCACGATCAAGACGCCGGCCTCGCGCGCCGCGTCCATCATCGAGTGGATCACCCGCTCCAGCCGGCTCATCTCCAGCCCTTCTTCCAGGATAAAGCCCGCCGTCAGGTAGAGCGGTTTCGCCCCCAGCATCGCCACGTCGTTGACCGTCCCGCACACCGCCAGTCGCCCGATGTCCCCGCCGGGAAAGAAGAGCGGGAAAACCACGTGCGAATCGGTGCTGAACGCCAGCTCCACCCCCTCGCCCAGGTCCAGCCCGGCTGCGTCGTCGCCCATGCGCAGGATCGGGTTGTCGAAGTGCGGCAGAAACAGCCGCTCCACGAGATCGTGCGTCATCCGGCCGCCGCTGCCATGTCCGAGCACGACCCGCTCCTGGTGCGGGAGCGGAACCGGACAGACCGGCCCTTCTTCCAACGTGACCCTGTTCTCGTTCATGTCCATGTGTGTCGATCCGTGTCCTGCCTCATACGGCCCGTTTGTAGCGATAGTAGGCTGCGCAGGCCCCTTCCGCCGAGACCATCGGCGCCCCGAGTGGGCTCTCGGGCGTGCACTCGCGCCCGAAGGCCGGGCATTCGTCGGGCTTCTTCAGGCCCTGCAGCACCTGACCGGCGATGCAGAGCGGCGATTCCATCGTCTGGATCTGTCCCACCGCAAAGCGCT
>JADYYC010000120.1 GCA_020853835.1 Anaerolineales bacterium | reverse complement strand
AGCAGGCGGCTGGTGAGGTTCTCGGCCTCGGAGAGGGCGGTGTGCAGGAACACGACCCCGTCCACGCCGTCGAGTTGCAGGGTCTGCTCGATAATCTGCGCATAGACCTCCAGGTCGAACAGGTCGCCCAGGTCGAGCGGGTTGGTGAGGCGGATGACCGAGGCGCGGAAATGTTTTTCTATCTCGCGCAGGAATTCGTCGGGGAAGTGGGCCAGCTCGAAGCCGCTCAACTCGCAGGCGTCGGCGGCGATCACGGCATGCCCGCCAGAGCGCGAGATCACGCCCAGGTTGCGCCCCTTCATCGGCGGCAGGCGCATGATCTTGAGGTTGTTCCCCAGCGTGGTGGCGTCGCGCACGCGGGCGATCCCAGACTGGTGAAAGGCGGCGTCGACCACCCGGTCGTCGCTCGTGAGCGAGGCGGTGTGCGAGAGGGCGATCTTCTGCCCCAAGCGCCCGATGTTGGACTTGAAAGCCAGCACCGGCTTCCTGGAGCGGCGCGCGACCTCCATCAGCCGCCGCCCGTCGCCGATGCTCTCCAGGTAGAGCACGATCAGCCCGGTCTGCTCGTCCTCGATCAGGTATTCGAGCAAGTCTTCGGCGCTCTTGTCGAGCATGTTGCCCACCGAGACGAACTTACTCAGCCCCAGACCCTCGTTGGCGAGCAGGTTAAGCACGCTCATCCCCACCCCGCCGCTCTGGGTGATGATGGAGACCTCGCCGCGCTTGACAAAGCGGGTCAGGCGCGGGAAGGGGACGCAGAAGCCGTTCTCCATGTTAATCGCCCCGATGCAGTTGGGCCCGATGAATTGCATGTTGTAGCGGCGGGCGATCTCGCAGATTTGCTCTTCGAGCTGGCGCCCCTCCTCGGTGAACTCGCGGAAACCGGCGGTCTCGATGATGGCGCGCGGGATGCCCTTCTGACCGCACTGTTCGAGCACGGCTGGCACGGTTTGCGCCGGGGTGAACACGACCGCCAGGTCGACGTGGTCGGGGATGTCCAGCACGGTGTGATAGATGCGGCGGGTTTCGATCTTGCCGCCGCTCGGCCCCACGGCGTAGACGATGCCGTCGAAGCAGTACTCCACCAGGTTGGCGACGATGTTGCGCCCCAGGTTGGTGGGTTTGGCGGAGACGCCGATCACGGCGACGCTGGACGGATAGAAAAACTCACGCATGTTCTCCTCCCGGCTCGGTTTGCGGCTGGACTTGAAGGAATTTTACCGTATTAACGTTGGGAATGGTCCAGACTTCCGAAGTCTTGGAGACTTCGGAAGTCTGCGCGCGAATCTGTCAAATAGACGAGCGCACCGGCATGCGCAGGCGCCCGGTGCCGTGGCTGTTGCGCAGCATCTCAGAGCCGAGCCACCCCGTCACCGGCTTGGAGATGTAGAAGCCCTGTCCAAAGGCGCATTTCAGGTTGCGAAGCTGGGTGATCTGGTGCGCCGATTCCACCCCCTCGGCGATGGCCTCCATCCCGAGGCTGTTGGCGAGCGTCACGATCGAGCGCACGATCTGGGCGTGGTTGTTGTTGTCCTTCATGTGGTTGATAAACGTGGAGTCGATCTTGATCGAGCTCACCGGCAGGCGCTGCAGGTAGGAGAACGAGCTGTAACCGGTGCCGAAATCGTCGATCTGCAGGCGGATGCCCAGCGCCACCAGGCGCTCCAGGGTGTGGTTGAACCGCTCGTCATTTTCGACAAACAGGCCCTCGGTGATCTCCAGATAAAGGTAGCGCGCCTCCAGGCCGGTGCTCTCGAGCACGCCTTGCACCGCATCGACGAACTCGGGGTCGCCAAACTGTTTGCCCGAGACGTTGACGTGGATCGTGAGCGGCGGGGTCTTGGGGAACTGCTTGTGCCAGGCGACCATCTGGCGGCAGGATTCCTGCAAAATCCACAATCCGAGCGTGTGGATCAGGCCGGTTTCTTCGGCGATGGGGATGAACTCCTTGGGCGGGATCGCGCCGCGCTCGGGATGGGTCCAGCGCATCAGGGCTTCGAACCCCATCAGCTCCCAGTTGCGCAGCGAGATGATGGGCTGGTAATGCACCGCAAGCTGGCCTTTTTCGAGGGCGGTGCGAAGCTCGTTTTCCAGTTCCAGGCGCTGGATGACGCGCTGGCGCATGCTTTCTTCGAACACCACGTGACAGGATTTGCCGCGCATCTTGGCGTGGTACATGGCGATGTCGGCGTCGCGCAGCAGGTCGTCGGTGCGCTCGTAGCCCAGGCTGCTCAGCACGATGCCGATGCTGGCGGAGACGACCACTTTGTGAGAATTGAGCTCGATCGGGGTGCGGAGCTCTTCATGGATGCGCATGGCGACCTCGATCGCGTCCTGGTCGCTCTTGATGTCTTCGAGCAGCACCACGAACTCGTCGCCGCCAAAGCGCGAGACGGTGTCCACCGCGCGCAGGCATGTTTCGAGCTTCTGCGAGCAGGCCACGAGGAGTTGGTCGCCCAGGGTGTGCCCCAGGCTGTCGTTGATCATCTTGAAGCGGTCGAGATCCAGGAAGAGCACGGCGTAGCGGTACTCTTCGCGGCGGCGCGCGATTGCGATGGCGCGCTCCAGGCGGTCCAGAAAGAGCAGGCGGTTGGGCAGCCCCGTGAGAGTGTCGTGAAATGCAAAATGGTGAAGCTGGTGCTCGGCCTTCTTGCGGGATGAGATGTCCGTCTGCGAACCCGCCATGCGGTAGGCTTTGCCGGCCGCATCGCGCACGGCCAGCCCGCGCACCAGCACCCAGCGGTACTCGCCGCTCTTGTGGCGGATGCGGTACTCCAGCTCAAACAGCTCGCTGTGCCCCTGGATGTGCGAGGTGAGCGCCCAGCGGAAGCGCGCCTGATCCTCGGGGTGGATGCGCGAAAGCCACTCCTCCGGCCGGTTGGGAAGCCCCGCCTCATCGCAGCCGAGCATCTGCTTCCAGCGCGGCGAAAAATAGATCTGGTTGGTGCGCAGCGACCAGTCCCAGATGCCGTCGAACGAGCCCTCGACGGCGAGCATGTAGCGCTCGCGGGTTTCGCACAGGGTCTCCTCGGCGCGCTTGCGCTCGATCGCGTAGCGGATGGTGCGCGTCAGCAGCGCCGCGCTCAACTCGGTCTTGACGATGTAATCCTCGGCGCCCTCGCGGATGGCCTGCAGGGCGAGGCTCTCATCGTCCAGGTTGGTCAGCAGCACCAGGGCGGCGTCCTCGGCGGCGAGCGCCACGGCGCGGAAGGTGT
>JADYYC010000119.1 GCA_020853835.1 Anaerolineales bacterium | reverse complement strand
ATCCGCGATTTGATCATCGTCTCGGAGCCGCCTGCAACGGCTTCCCCGACCGCCTCGCCCACAGCTTCTTGAGGCGGTTCAACCTGCAACCTTTTTCAACCATCTGCGTAAAGAGATTAACCCTCGTGAAAGTTGCGCGCCCGATCCTGGTAAAACCAGCTCAAGCACAAGGTATAGATCTTATATAAAGGAGTCCAAGATGACCGAAGAAAAGAAAAAGCTTTATCGCTCGCGTTCGGAGCGGATGGTCAGCGGCGTTTGCGGCGGTCTGGCGGAGTACTTCGATATCGACCCAACGGTTGTGAGGCTGCTCTTCGTAGCGGGGACGTTGATAGGCGGCCCAGGCTTGATTGCCTACCTGATCTGTATGGTCCTGATGCCGCTCGAGCCGCTGCCGGCAACCGAGCCGCCTGAAATGATTGAAACCCAAGAAAAACCAGCGGAGTAATCGTTCCCCACACCCTACCAGTTCGTTAAAAAGCATCGCCGGTCAGCGCCCAGACGCCGACCGGCAATACTTTTCACAATCAACAAGAAATCTTGATCAGGCCGCAGCTTGCGAGCGCTTTCGAAAAGCCTTGATCCAGCGCATCGCGTATTCGTCGTGCCCGGTCAGTAAATCACAAGCCAGGATAGCCGTCTGGATTTCCGGAACCGTGGGGTCCGTGATCGCGGTGGTCAACCCGCTCCCAATTGCCAGGGCCAGGTAAGCGATGTTGAGGATCTTGCGGTCGGGCAGGCCAAAGGAGACGTTGCTGGCTCCCAGGTTGAGGTTCACCCCCAATTCCTGACGCACGAGCTTCATCGCATCCAGAGTGACGCGCCCGGCATTGTGATCCGCTCCAACCGTGAGCGCCAGGCAGTCGATGACGATGTCCTCCGGCGGGATGCCAAAGTCCCCCGCCCGGTTAACCAGCTTGCGTGCGACCTCCAGGCGCGCTTCCGGCGTGGTGGGCACGCCGCTCTCGTCGGAGATCACCCCGATGACCGCGGCGTTGAACTGTTTCGCAAGCGGAAACACGCGCGCCATCATGTGCTCTTCGGCTGTGGTGGAATTGATGAGCGCCTTTCCGGGGTAGATCTCCAACGCGGCTTTGAGGGCGTCCGGGTCGGCCGTATCGAAGCACAACGGCACGTCCACGACCTCCAAGACGGCCTGCGCCGCCCCGCGCAACAGGACGGGCTCATCCCCGCCCGGAATCCCGGCGTTCACATCCAGGACGTGCGCCCCGGCCTCGACCTGTTTGAGAGCGTCTTCCTGGACAACGGAGAAATCTCCCCGAGCCATAGTTTCGGCCAGCTTTTTCCGGCGGGTCGGATTGATGCGCTCGCCGATAATGACAAACGGCAGCTCGGGGCTGATAACGACGGTCTTGCTCTTCGAAGTGAGCTTTGTTTCCATCGGAACTTAAGGGCCTAGGCTAAAAGCTGACGCACAACCCGCACCGCGCTCGACGCATCCGGCGCAAAGGCGTCTGCGCCAACTTGCTTGGCATAAGCGTCGGTGACCGGCGCGCCGCCGACCACGACCTTGACATTATCGCGCAGGCCGGCCGTCTGCAGCGCCTGGATGGTCGTCTGCATGTTGCTCATCGTGGTTGTCAGCAGCGCCGACATGCCGACCACGTTTGCGCCTTCCTGCACGGCCTTCACGAATTTCTGAGAATCTACGTCGGTGCCGAGATCCAGCACTTCAAATCCCGCGCCTTCGAGCATCATGCCAACCAGGTTCTTGCCGATGTCGTGCAGGTCGCCCTTCACCGTGCCAATCGCGACCTTTCCGGCGGCTTTGACGCCGCTATCCACCAGGTGGGGTTTCAGCAGGCCAAGCCCGCCTTGCATGGCGCGCGCCGCAATCAGCATCTCGGGGACAAAGAAATCGCCTTCTTCGAAACGCTTGCCGACCTCTTCCATGGCCGCGATCAGGGCTTGCTTCAGGATCACATCGGCTTCGACGCCCTCAGCCAGTGCGGCCTTGACCCCGGCCTGAACCTCCCCCGCGTTTCCTTCCACTACGTTTTGATAAATCGTTTGAAGTTCCATTTTTACCTCGCTCGGTGACTGAAATTGGTTTAGTGCTCTTTTGTTATTTAGGTCTTATTGTACCTGATTTATCGAGTTAAGTGATCAGTCGATATGCCAGGACGGCGCGATTTCGTCCAAGACGTTGTCCATGATCGCGTCTTCGGAGGTATCGATATCGTCGAGCAAGGCGGTCTTCACGGCCTCGACATCCTTGCTCTCCAGGGCAGCGACGATCCTGGCGTGGGTGAGTTCTTGGGAAAAGCCGGCATGTCTGAGCACCATGAAGCGCGCCAGGCGGTCGTGCAGGTGACCGATCATCTCCGCCAGTTCGAGGTTCCCCGAGGCTATGCCGATCAGGTAATGAAAGCGGCGGTTCTCGTCCGTATAGCGGTCGTAAGATTCGTCATCATCCCCCGTGTAACCGGCGTGAACATTGCGCAGCTCGTAGATTTGATCTGCAGTAACCCGCGACGCGGCCATCTCGATTGCAGATACCTCCAGAATTTTCCGCAATTGTAACATGTCGCGCAGTTGTTTTAGCGTGATGCGCGCAACAAAATAACCCGAGCGCGGTTTGATCTTCACCAACCCTTCCTGGCTCAACATCTGGAGCGCATCGCGCACGGGTGTGACGCTGGTCTGGTAGCGCTCAGCCAGCTCCTCCACATCCAGCCGTTCTCCGGGTTTGAGATGCCCCATGATGACCAGGCGGCGCACCTCGCGGTAGATCCTGGTTTTGGACGTATCGTTCTCGAGTTTATCGACCACTGTTTCAGTGAGATAGGTATTTGAACTCATGGCGTGCGATGGCTATCATACCATAGCGGAAAAAGAAGATCAAGCTGTAATATTTCTGAACTGTCGACAACTTGACAACTGATATATTAGATGTTAATATTGAATATATCAGACGTGTAGTGAGCGCACCTTCCACCCAGGCATTTTCTAACAACCTTGCGAGGAACCCCGATGATCGAAACCCACGGTACAAATATGACCAGCGCCCATTACGCCCGCATGGGGCTGGCGGAATGCGAAAAAATCCACCTGGCGAGCCTGGAGATCCTGGAGAGGGTCGGGGTAGACGTCCACGACGAAAAAGCGCTCGAGACACTTGTCTCGGGCGGCGCCCGGGCCGACGGCATCCGGGTGCGCATCCCTGAATATATGGTCACCAGGGCTCTCTTCACAGTTCCCAAACAGATGAATTTATACGACCGCAAAGGAAAAGCCGCCATCCGCGCCGGCGGGTATCGCTCGTATTACGGCGGCGGGTCCGACTGTCTGAACATCCTGGATCATCGCACGGGTCAGCGCCGGAAACCCACCCTGGAAGACGTCCGGGACGCCTCGCGCCTGATGGACGCACTGCCCGAGATAGATTTCGTCATGTCGGCCTTTTTGCCCGAAGATGTCGATGCGCGCATATATGACCGCTATCAAATGGAGGCGATGCTCAACAACACCACCAAACCGATCGTCTTTGTGACGCCGGACTTCGAGGGGTGCGTCGCGGCGGTCGAGATGTGCGAGGCCGTGGCGGGCAGCGCCGAGGCCTTCCAACAGCGGCCGTTTGCGACCTGCTATATCAACGTCACCTCCGGCCTTACCGCCAACGCCGAGGCTTTGCAGAAATGCATTTACCTGGCTGAAAAGGGGCTGCCCCAGTTGTATATCCCGTTGAACGCCGGCGGGGTAAATTCACCTGTGACGGCGGCGGGCTGCATGGCATCCATGAACGCCGGAACGCTGCTCGGCATCGTGCTCTCGCAACTGGCCCGGGAGGGCGCCGCGGTCGCGGTGCCGGGTTGGAATGGCGGGCCGTATAACCTGCAAACGATGGTCGGGAACTACGTGCTGGCGGATGAGCAGGGCATCCCCACCTCGATGGGCAAGTATTACGACCTGCCGGTGTTTGGACTGGGCGGGTCGACCGATTCGAAAATCCTCGACCAACAATGCGGCTTCGAGGTCACCCTCAGCCTGATGACCTCCCTGCTGCATGGCGCCAACATCGTCCACGATGTGGGTTTTATGGATTCGGGCATGCAGGGCTCGTTGCAATTGATCGCCATGGTCGACGACTATCTGGGGTTTTTGCGCGCGGCCACCTCTGGGGTGACCGTCGATGACGAGACGCTGGCGCTGGATGTGATCGAAGAGTTAGGACCGACGGGCAGCTATCTCGGTCACGAACATACCTTGCGTCACTACAAAGAACCGTTCTACTCAAAGCTGGCCGATAAGAACCCGTACTCGGTGTGGGAGAAGCGCGGCGCGACTTCGATGGAGGGGCGAGCCGCGGGGCTGGTCGACCGCCTCCTGGCTGAGCACACGGTCGAGCCGCTCCCGGCAGATGTCCAGGCCGCCATAAAGACAATCGTCCAGCGCGAGCAGGCACGGTTGGGATAAAGCCGCACAACCACCAGACTGTCACGTGAAAGGTTAAAAACCGATGCACCCTTCCGATGAAAAGCCGTTTTTCATGCGCGATCCCTGGGTTTACGACCCAGAAAAGCCAGCCCAACCCCGCCCGGATGCGGCGTTGGGCTTCGATACGCGCGCCCTGCATGCGGGGTTCCACCCTCTCGAGAACGTAGAACAATTTCGCTCCTTTGTCCCGCCCATCGTCCAATCGATGACCTATCCGTATACCTCGTTCGACAAATTCCCCGATTATATCTACGGGCGCAGCAAGACCCCCACGGTGAGCATTTTGGAGGAGCGCCTGGCCGCCCTCGAAGGAGGCGAAGGGGCGGTCAGCGCCGGATCGGGCTCCCAGGCCCTGTTCAACCTGGTGTTCACCATCGCCCGCCCGGGCGATAACGTCGTCACGTCGCTGAACACGTTTGGCGAAGGCTACAAACAGGCGGCCACCATCTTTCCCGAGCGCTGTAATGTCCAGTTTCGCTTTGTCAAAGATTACGGCAATCCGGCGGCCTGGGATCGCGCCATCGATCGCAAAACCCGGCTGGTGTGGGTCGAGACCCCGAGCAACCCCTGTCTACAGGTCACCGACATCGCCGCGGTGGCGGAAGTCGCCCACGCGCGCGGGGCGCCCTTGCTGGTCGACAACACCACCGCGACCGCCGCGCTGCAAAAACCGCTCGAGCTGGGGGCAGATCTCATCCTGCTTTCGCTCACCAAGTTCCTGGCTGGAAACGCCACCGTGCTCGGCGGAGCGATCGTCGGCCCCGAAGGGCTGGTCGAAGACGTGCGGTGGAATACGACCGAATTCGTGGGCGCCATCCTGCAGCCTTTCGAGGCCTGGCTCATGCTCCAGTACCTTGAGACGCTCTCGCTCAGAATGGAGCGGCACAGCTCGAACGCCCAGAAGGTCGCCGAATTCCTGGCCGCGCATCCCAGGGTACGGCACGTGAATTACACCGGCTTGCCCGCGCACCCTCAGCACGAGCTTGCCAGTAGGCAGATGAGCGCGGGCGGGGGCCTGCTCTCCTTCATCGTCCCCGGCGGGATGGCGGGGGCTGAAATCGTGATGAACAGCGTCAGGCTGGTTGTACACGCCGTCACCTTTGGCACCAGCCGCACCTCCTGTATGCACCCGCGCACCATAACGCACGAGCACATGACCCAGGAAGAGCGCGACGAAGCCGGCATCGACGACGGCCTGATCCGCCTTTCAGTTGGGCTGGAGAACCCCGAAGACATCATCCGCGATCTGGATCAAGCCCTGGCGCGCCTGTGATCGACGGCGCCGCAGCCTGGGAACAAGGTGGGTTCCGGCTCGAAGATCGTTGAATATTTGAGAGATATTTGAACGATCTTTCATCCTATTTGGACAGATTCACGCTAAAATAGCGCCATCAATTATTTTATAGTCCGGAGGAAACCCCATGTCCGACTTCGCAGATCGAGTTATGAACCTGGCCTCAGAAGGGGCCTACCAAATGATGGCGCGCGCTCAGGCCCTGGAAGCCACCGGAAAGGAGATCATCCACCTCGAGATCGGCCAGCCGGATTTCCCGACCTACAAAAACATCTCGCAAGCCGGGATGGACGCCATCGAGGAAGGCTACACGCGTTACACCCCGTCTGCTGGAATACCGGCGCTGCGCAAAGCGATTGCCGAAGATGCCGGCAAGCGGCGCGGCATCCAATTGCAGGCCTCTCAGGTGGTGGTCGGCCCAGGCGCCAAGACGGCCCTCTTCTTCCCGACCCTGGCGCTCATCCGGCCGGGGGATGAAGTGCTCTACCCCGACCCAGGCTTCCCTACCTACAGAGCTATGATCGAGGTCGCCGGCGGCGTGCCGGTGCCCGTCCCCCTGTCCGAAGAACAGGATTTTTCCTTCGACCTCGACGTCTTTGACCGGCTCTTGAGCGACAAGTCCCGCCTGGTCGTGCTCAACACGCCCAGCAATCCCACCGGCGGGGTAATGCCGCTTGCAGCCCTTGAGCACATCGCCGCGGCGGCCCGCGAGCGCGACCTCTGGGTGCTCTCCGATGAGATCTATGCCCGGTTGGTCTATGAAGGAACGGCTCCGAGCATTGCAGCCCTGCCCGGCATGCTTGAACGCACCATCATCTGCGACGGCTTCTCCAAGACCTATGCGATGACGGGCTGGCGGCTCGGTTATGGGATCATGCCCTCCGCCCTGGCGGACCGCGTGGAATTGCTGCTCAACCATTCCGTTGGCTGCACGGCCAGCTTTACCCAGATCGCCGGGCTGGAGGCCATTCAGGGGCCTCAGGACCAGGTGGATGCGGTTCTGGCGGAATACAACCGCCGCCGGCTGGCCCTGATCGCGGCGCTGAACAACCTGCCCGGCGTACACTGCCGCATGCCGCAGGGCACGTTTTACGCTTTCCCCAATATCACGGGCCTGGGCAAGTCCTCCGACTGGCTGGCCGAATACCTGCTGGTCGAGGCTGGCGTGGCCCTGCTCCCCGGCACCGCGTTTGGCGCACACGGCGAGGGCTATCTGCGCCTGTGTTTTGCCAATTCGCTGGAAAACCTCCAGCTCGCGGTGGAGCGCATCGGGCGCGCCCTTGCCAGGCTGTAGTTCTGTTCTTTACCACCCCAGGAGCATTCTATTGTGACGCTGACCAACTATTCCGACCGCCAGACCCCCCAGTTTCGAGT
>JADYYC010000118.1 GCA_020853835.1 Anaerolineales bacterium | reverse complement strand
TGGGAAATCACCCCCGAACGGCTGAAAGCCCTCAAAGAATCGGTCCAGTTTGCCGTCTTCACCCCCGGCTCCGATTCCGGACTGCCGGTCAGCATCCTGGCCTCACTCGAAGCCCCCGAGATCCCCTGGGAAAGCAACCGCGAGGTCTTGCGCGAACGCATCTCGAGCACCGTCACCGCCTTGTTAGGACTGGTGGGCCTCACCGATGTCGATCCGGTCCGCTCGCGCGAGCATATCCTGCTCTCCAATGTCTTCGAAAACGCCTGGAGCAACGGTCATGACCTGGACCTGGGCGAGCTGATCCTCCAGACCCAGAACCCGCCGTTTGAAAAACTGGGCGTCTTCGATGTCAACACGTTCTTCCCCCAGAAGGACCGCTTTGAACTGGCGATGCTGTTGAACAACATCCTGGCGGCCCCCGCGTTCCAGTCCTGGATCCAGGGCCAACCGCTCGATATTCCCTCGCTGCTCTACACGCCTTCGGGGAAGCCCCGTCACAGCGTCTTCTATATCGCCCATCTCTCCGAGAGCGAACGCATGTTCTTCGTTACCCTGCTCTTCTCGGCGGTTGAGACCTGGATGCGCTCGCAGAGCGGCTCGACCAGCCTGCGCACCCTGCTCTACTTCGATGAGATCTTTGGCTACCTGCCGCCGGTCAAGAACCCGCCCTCCAAGCAGCCCATCCTGCGCATGCTCAAACAGGCGCGCGCTTTCGGCGTCGGGCTGGTGCTTGTCACCCAGAACCCGGTCGATGTGGATTACAAGGGCATTTCCAACACCGGTTCCTGGTTCATTGGCAAGCTCCAGACCGACCAGGACAAACAGCGGCTGCTGGATGGGCTGGAAAGCGCCGTGTCCGCCGGCTTGAATCGGGCGGCTTACGACCGCATGATCTCGGGGCTGGGCAAGCGCGTTTTCTTGCTCCACAACGTCCACAACAAAGAACCGCTGCTCATGCAGACCCGCTGGGCGATGAATTATCTCGCCGGTCCGCTCACGCGCAGCCAGATCCCCCCGTTGAACGCCCTGGCAGGCGCGGCCATCGAGCAAGCGCCAGCCGCGCCGCCGCCCTCGCCCGCCCAGGCGGTTGCGCCAGCGGGGAGCCCGATCCGTCAGGCTGCCGCGCCCGCTCCCGCGGCTCAAATATCAGAGCCGTCCGCCCCCCAGACCTCCGCCACGCGTCCTTCCGTCCCCTCGGGGGTCAATGAATACTTTTTGCCCAACAACCAGACCCTTTCTGAAGCGCTCAAGGCTTCTGCTGACCTCCAGGGACAGCCTGAGCCGCTGGGTCTTGTTTACCACCCGGTCGTGTTAGCTCAGGCGCGCACATTATTCCTGAACCGTAAATACAACCTGGAATATGAGTTGGCGCAGACCGCCATCGTGGCCGATCCCGACCGGCGCGGCATGGTGCATTGGGAGGATTACCCGGCCGCCCCGCTGGACATCCGTAGCCTGGACAGCCAGCCCGCGCCCGGGGCGCGCTTCTCCTTGCTCAATGCCCCATTATCCGACGCGCGCGCCCTGGCTGCCATGCAAAAAGATTTTACCGAGTGGGCTTTCCGTTCCGGGAAGATCACTTTACGAGCCAATGAGGTTTTGAAAGTCTACGGCGGGCCGGACGCCTCGCAGGCGGATTTCCACAAGCGCTGCGCGGATGCCGCACGAGAGGGCCGCGATGCAGAGATCAAGAAAATCAGCGAGGGCTTCGACCGGAAGATTGGCGTGATCCAGGAGCGGCTCAAGCGCGAGGAGCGCGAGCTGGAGCTAGACGAGAGCAAACATTCACAGCGCAAGATGGAGGAGATGGGCACAACCGCCGAAACCGTCCTGAATTTCTTGACCGGGAAGCGCTCCAGCCGCCGCATCTCCAGCTCGCTCACAAAGCGCAGAATGACCGATGCTGCCAGGGCCGAGGTGGAAGAATCAAAAAAGGCGATCGCCGACTTCGAGAAGCAGATCGCCGGTTTGCAGCAAGAAAAAGCCGCCGCGCTGGCGGAGGCGCAAGAGCGCTGGGAGCAGACCGCCGGGAAGGTCGAAGAGATCTCGCTGGTTCCCCTCAAGAAAGATGTCCGGGTCGAGCTTTTCGGCGTGGCGTGGTACCCCTACCACCTCGTCCGCGCCGCGGACCGCACGCTCGAGCTGCCAGCCTACCACGGCGCCTGAAAGCGGCTCCTCTAAACCGCCCCTGCCTCCAGTCGAAGCAAGCAAAGCCCCCGCTTGCCTCGACTGGATTTCTATTTGGCTGCCATCACTTCACGACTTTGACGATTTTTCGAGAAAGCGCATCAGCGCGAGCGCGTTGTTGTGTTCCGTATCATGCGCGCTGTACAGCAGGGTCACATCGCCCTGCTTGGCCGCCTGCAGGATGGGCGCCCAGGCGTCCGGGTTGCTTTTTAGCTCAGCCCAATAACGCTTCTCGAATTCGTCCCACTTGAGCGGATCATGCCCAAACCAGCGCCGCAGGTCGCTGCTGGGGGCGACGTCTTTGAGCCATGCATCCATCTGCAGCGCTTCCTTCCTCATCCCGCGCGGCCACAACCGCTCGACCAGGAAGCGCGTCCCATCGCTGGGCTCGGCTTTTTCGTAAACACGTTTCACTTTCAACATGACGACTCCTTTCAAGTAACAATCACCGACTTCTCTGATAAGCTTTTGAGCAGCAAATGAAAGTAGATCAGGCCGCCATGGTCTTTCCATGGCGCCAGGGCTTGATGGACGGCATCGTAGTTCATTTTCTCGGGCAACCCAAGCCAGCGCTGTAAATGGTTGCGCGCGCCGACGTCGTCCGCAGGGAAGATGTGCGTTCGCCCGAGACCGCGCAGCAGGAAATATTCCGCGGTCCAACGCCCGATGCCTTTCAGGCTGCATAAACGGTCGATCGCGCTCTGGTCGTCGAGCGCGTTAATTTCGTCAAGGTCGAGTTCGCCCGCCACGATAGACTGCGCAATACCCGTGATACAGCGCGCCTTCTGATAACTGAACTTCATCCTGCGCAGGTCCTCGATATCCGCATTGGCCAGGTCCTGCGGGCGGGGAAAGGCGTGAAAAACGCCATCGTCGTTTTCAAAGGCCAGCCCGTATGTTTCCGCCAGGCTGTTGAGCAGGCGGATGCCCATCGTCAGCGTGAATTGCTGGCAGGCAATCGCGTTGACCAGCGTCTCGAAGGGCGAATGAAGGCGCGGCGGCTTGAAGCCGCGAAACCGGTCTGCCACTGACTTCACCAAGTCATCGCGGTCAGCCAGGCGGTAAAAACTGTCCAGCCTCAGGTTGAACCCTAACAAACGTTCCAGCGCCGAAATGACTTGGCGCTTAATTTCCTCATCCGCCCTCTCGCAAAAGACCGAAACATCCAATCGCGGCGCGTCAGGTGGGCCGGATTGCGTCACGGCGATTTCAAACGGTTTGTCATCCGCGGCGACGAGCACGCGCCGGTAGGTCTCGCCGTCCCAGCGGTCCACGAGGTTGTCAGGGCGGCGGCGCAGCGCCCAAACGGTGAGATCCAGCCGAAAGGGTGAAACAGGATCGAGGCTTAGTGAGAAGTGTTTCACAAGTATGCCTGTGCGACCGGGATCTGTTACTGTCCTACCAGCGAGTTCTTTTTCGAGGTTGGATGATCGGGCTTGTACGAACCCGGCAATTTGCGGAAACTGATGGCGAGCCGGTTCCAGGCGTTGATCGCGATCACCGCCATTGTCAGGTCCACCACTTCCTTCTCTGAAAAATGTGCTCTGGTATTGTTATAGACTTCAGTCGGTACATGATCTACACTGACCAGGGTAACCGCTTCCGTCCAGGCCATGGCGGCGCGCTCGCGCTCGCTGTA
>JADYYC010000117.1 GCA_020853835.1 Anaerolineales bacterium | reverse complement strand
GAGATCAGCCGCGCGCTGGGCATCCCCAAGAGCACGGCGCATAACCTGCTCGCGACGCTGGTTTCGCGCAAGATGGTCGAGCAGGTCGAGAACGAAGCTTACGCCCTCGGCAAAATACTGGTCGTGCTCTCGCAGGCTGCTTACGTCAACGTCGAGTTTCGTGACCGCGCCGCGCCTCTGCTGCGCCAGATGGCCGACCGCTGTCACGAATCCGTTTACCTGACCGTGCGAGACGGGGACCTGGCGTTGTACATATACGCCATCGAATCGCCCCGGCGCTTGCTGGCGCGGACGGCCATCGGCGAGCGCGTCCCGCTCCACTGCACCTCGAACGGGAAGGCCATCCTGGCGCAGCTTTCAAACGACGAGGTGTCCGAAATCGCGCTGCGCACCAAATTGCCCGCGTATACGGAAAACACGCTCGCAAGCCTGCCCGCTTTGCTTGAAGATCTGGAGGCCACTCGCCGGCGCGGCTTTTCGGTAGACAACGCGGAACACGAGCTGAGTACTTACTGCCTCGGCGCGCCGGTCTTCAACGAGCATGGTCATGCCGTTGGCGCCTGCTCGATTTCAGGCGCTGACCCCGAGATCCTCGGCTCCCGCCAGCCGGAGCTGGCGAACCTGGTCCAATTCACAGCCCAAGAAATCTCGCGCCGGATGGGATATGTGCTTTCCAGCCCGTTAAAAATTGTTGAACTGACATGAGGCAAAGTTAATGACGATCAATAACACTGTTTTTAAAGGCATCATCTGCCCGATGCTCACCCCTTTTGATGCGGAAGGACAAATAGATTTCGCCGCCACACGCAAGCTGGTCGATTTCCTGGTCTCACAGGGTGTGAACGCCTTGCTGCCCGCGGGCACCACCGGCGAGGGGATGTTGCTGACCACCTCCGAGCGCATGCAATTAGCGGAGGCGGTCGTTGATCAGGCGGCGGGCCGCGTTGCCGTGCTGGTTCACACCGGAGCCGCCTCGACTGCGGAGACCGTCGCCCTCACCCTGCATGCGCAACAGATCGGCGCCCATGGCGCGTCGATCATCACCCCGTATTTCTATTCGTACGATGATGATGAGTTATTCGCCCATTACGCCGCCATTGCCCGGGCAGCGCCCGATTTCCCGCTTTCGCTTTACGTCTATCCGGGGAATGCCAAGCAGGACATTTCGGTCGAGCTGTTCAAACGCCTGCGATCGGCCGCCCCGAACTATGTAGCCATCAAGCTGAGCAGCCTGGACCTGATCCATTTTCAGGAGTATGCCCTGGCTGGCGGGCCGGGGTTCTCGCCCTTGTGCGGCGTCGACGGCCTCGCCCTGGCTGCGCTTTCGGTCGGCGCAGTGGGCCAGGTCTCGGGCAATGCAAATGTCTTCCCCAAGCCGTTTTGCAGCCTGTACGCCGCCTATGCCAGCGGCGACCGGGCCGCGGCGCAGGAACAACAGCGTATCATCCAGCGCATCCGCGGCCTGTTCAAAGACAGCCTGGCCTACTTCAAGGCCGCGCTGGCCTGGCGGGGCATGCCCCTGGGCAAACCTCGCCCGCCCATCCGCGACTTGCACCCCGCCGAACGGGATAACCTGTACGCCGGGTTGGAGCAGTTGATCAGCGAAAAACCGGAGATTATGTAAGGAACTCGGTTCATGACTATTGAAGATGATAACCAGACACTAGTAGAGAGCTATTACGACCAGCTTTCCCCTGACACGCAGGCGCTGCTCGATCAGGCGGTGCAGCAGATTGTGTCCTCTAAGCGCAAGGGCGGGAAAGTTGTGGTCATCACCGGCAGCGGGCCAAACCTCCACGAGGGGGTCACCACGCTGATAGCCGAGTTGATTGACAAAGGCCTGATAGACGGCGTATCGACCAGTTCCGCTGTGGTCGCTCATGAAATGGGAGGTACTCTGGATCGCGTCAAGCGCGTCAACGGGGTCAAGCTCGGTTTTCCCGCTGAGAAATTGCCCCGTGGCCAGGTTTTTGAGTTCACGGTCTTGAGCTCTGCCGAGCTTGACGACCTGGGCCAGGAAATGTACCTGGATCGGGACCTGCTCGCCCGCGGTGATCAGGCTGAAAGCAACGTGATCATCAAGGCGGCCGGTAACATGGCGTACCCGATGGGGCTGCGCATGGAACGGGTGGCGCGCGACGTCCTGTCGATGGCTAAAGCCTATGGATTACCGTTCGAAAGGGTCGCCGGATGGGGCTGCGACCCGCACACCATGCTCGGCGCGGCTGCGCGGCGGGGTATCCCGGCTCTGGTCAGCGTACCTCAGCTTATCGGCGGCGGCGGGGTCGGGTTGGCGGTCGGCGACAGCCTTTCGATCACCGAACGCTGCATGCGCATGGCGGATATGATCTCGGACGCCGATGTCATCATCGAGTCGGCCATTGCCCTGACCCAGGAAATCCACGATGGCCCATTCGAGACTTATATGGGTCACGGCATCTGGGCTGACTGGGACGGATACCAGACCTACAGCCTGGCAAAGAAGACCCTGGTGCGGATGGACCTGGACGCCAATCTTAAGCGCGCCTGGGATATGGAACGCTCGGATGCCACCGTCCAGTCCGCCATCAACCAGGGACTTCCTAAGACCAAGCTGACCGGCATCCCGTTTCGCATGGAGATGTCCGGCTTTGCCCGGCTGGAAAACAGCCTGCCCTTGATCGGGGATATTGGCGTGATCTGGCCGGTTCTGGCCTGGAAGGTCGCTCATGCGTTAGGCATTAAGCTCGATTTTCTCAGCCATCCCCAGCAGACGCCCGCGGGCCAGGCGATGCGCGCCTGGATCGTCGAGAACGTTCGCCCGTTTGACCGTCAGAAAATGATTCAATTCAGTCGAGATTTCCGGAGATCATCGCAATGACCATTTTAGGCATCATCCCTGCCCGTTACGGTTCGACCCGCCTGGAAGGCAAGCCGCTCAAAGACATTTGCGGTAAGCCGATGATCCAGCACGTCTACGAGGCGGTGCAGCGTTCCAGGCTGCTGGACGAGACGATTGTCGCCACGGACGACGAGCGCATCGTCCAGGCCGTGCAATCTTTTGGCGGGTTGGTCCAGCTAACCTCTGTCGATCACCGCACCGGCACCGACCGCATCGCCGAAGTCGCCGCCAACCGGCAGGCCAGTATCGTAGTCAATATCCAGGGCGATGAGCCGCTGATCGACCCGCGCCTGATCGACGAGACCATCCAGCCCATGATCGACGATCCCGAGCTGCCTGCCTGCACCTTGTGCCGGCCCATCCAGCACGAAAAGGACCTGGAAAGCCCACACGTGGTCAAAGTTGTTTTTGACCGGAGCGGCCACGCCCTCTACTTCTCGCGCTCCCTCATCCCTTATCCGCGCAAGAAAGAAGGCCACCAGGCTTACGAACATATCGGCATCTACGCTTATCGTAACGACTTCCTCATGAAATACGTCACCATGGATTCGACCCCCCTGGAAACCAGCGAATCGCTCGAACAGTTGCGCATCCTGGAAAATGGTTACCGGATGAAAGTGGTGGTGCTGGGATTTGAATACAACGGCCTGAGCGTCGACACGGCCGAAGACCTCGAGGAGGTCCGCCGGATCATCGCCGCCCGGACCAACCCTGTCTGAAGAACCTGACGAATTGGAGGGATGATGGTTGTTGGCGAGTTGTCAACGATTTCCGAGCAAGCTGCGCTGAACCCGCGCATCATCCAGGCGCTCAACTTTTTATCTAACCAACAACTGGCTGATCTTCCTGACGGACGGGTGGAGATCGATGGCGATCAGGTTTTCGCGATCCTGTCCACTTACCACCCCCGCCCGGTGACTGAAAGCATCGAATTGGAGGGTCACCGTCGCTATCTTGATCTTCAGTACCTCGCACAGGGCGAAGAACTGATCGGCTGGATTCCTGCCTCGGGCGTGCCCGCGAAATCGTCCTATGATCCTGAAAAAGATGTCTGGAAAGCCAGCCTGCCCGCGGGCGAACTGGCCTGGATACGTCTCAGGCGCGGCATCGGGATGCTGCTCTATCCAGACGATGGGCACGCGCCTCAGTTTGCCCCCGCCATGCCTTCGCTCGTGCGCAAGGTTGTTGTAAAGATTGCGGTCTAGCCTTGTCCTTTGATATGGCTTGTGGTTCTTTGATCAGCCCATCGCGGCCATGAGCGTGCAAACCGCACTGGCCGCGAGGACAACTTCCTGAACCTTAACAACCCAATACTTGCACCACGTAATTGCGGCTTTGTGGTCCATCCAGTTCGACAAAGTAGATGGTTTGCCG
>JADYYC010000116.1 GCA_020853835.1 Anaerolineales bacterium | reverse complement strand
TGACCAACATCGATAACTTGAACCAGCAAGTTGAGGCCCTGTCCACCGAGGTGGAGACGCTGCGCACTCAAACTCAGCGTTTTTCCAGCTTCTTAGAGGGTCTGAGAGATCTCGTGAGCGGTGTGCTCACCCCTGAGGAGGGGACGCCATGAGCGAAGAAAATGCTTCAAAACCGTCTTGCCTTGCCCGCTTGCTCGGCGCCCTTCTGCGCCTGATCTTCGTGTTCATAGCAGGCATCATTATCGGAGCCGGCCTGTATTTCGGTTTCCAGGCGTTTTACAGCCAGTATGTGAACCCTGTCCAACAACATGCGCTGCGCCTGGACGCTCTCGAGATGAAACAGCAGCAAATGGATCAGGCTCAAGCCCAGCGCCTGGAAAGCCTCATAAGCCGGCTCGAAACCATCGAAACTCGCAGCGATGAGATCAAAGAATCGCTCTCGATGATCGATGGTCAGATCGACCGCATCCAGGCATACCAGGCGACCCAAGATGCAGCCGCTCAGACGCTTGACCAGCAAGTAGAAGCGCAGGCTGCCGCCCTCAGCGTGGCTGAGCAGGCGCTCCAGGACCAGGGCAAGCAGATAAAATCCAATCAATCCGCGGTTTTAGCGGAATTTGAGGATGTGACCGGCGGGCTGAAAGCGGTTCAAACTCAGGCTGCCAGCGCCGAAAAAGCTTTGCTCGAAAACGAGCTGGCATATTCGGCGTTGCAAGCCCAGGTGGAGCAGCAGATTCAGCTCCTCACCGCCATGGAATTGCTCACGCGCGCCCGTCTGAGCCTTGTTCAGGGCAACTTGAGCCTGGCGCGAGTCGATATCGAAGACGCCCGTTCGATTGTTCTCGAACTTCAAGATGGGGCGACCTCGGATCAGGCCGCCTATTTCGAAGAGGTCCTGACCCGCCTCAACCAGTCGGGTGAATCCTTGCCGCGCGAACCGCTGCGCGCTGCGGATGAGTTGGAAGGCGCCTGGCAATTGCTGCAACAAAGTCTGCTGCTTAAACCGGAGACGCCGCTCTTGACCCCCACGCCTGTTGCTGCTCCCACAACCACGCCCACCCCCAGACCCTGAGGCGGGCGGAGTGCGGCAGCTATAACCTCGTTTATGGTTTGTCTGCCAGGAACTGGCTGAAGAACCCCGGCGGACCCGTTTCGGGCTCCGCCGGGCTGGTTAAAGGCTCTTTTTGGGCCACCTTGGCGAAGAGATACCCGCCTATGATGGTCAATGAACTCAGGATCGGCACGACTAAAAACGCCAGCATGATGCTCCCAAGCGCCACGCCAGCCAGCACGCCGATGAAAACCACCGCGACCGGCAACTTCACAAACCTCCCCACGATCGGCAGGGCGATGAAGTTATACGAAACCTGGGTGATCAGGATGTTGATCAGCGTCACGATGATTGCAAAAGTGACCGGTGGCATCTCGGTGAACACCGTTGAGCCCAGCACCAAACAGGGGATGGCAACGACAAATGAGGACAGAATGCCGCCGATGGTCGGAATTAATGAGATAAACCCGGTCAATACTGCCATTATGAAGGGATACGGCACCCCCAGCAAAGTATACTGGATCCAGGACGCTATTGCCAGGACGGCGCCGTAGATCACCTGGGCGGTCAGGTAACCTATCCAGATCCTGTCGAGCTTTTCAAGGGTCTGGCGCACCTCTGTTTCAAGTTGCCCCGAGACCCAGCCCCTGAGAGAGCCGCGCGCCTGATAGAGGTTCAAAAGCAACAGAAACGAGAAAAAGAGGGATATTGCCACCTGGCCGATCAGGCTCGCCGCGCCGGCCGCCAGTCTTAACAGGTTTCCGGCCAGCCATACGGCTGCCTGACCCGCCGCGTCCGCTAATTTTTCTGGCACGCCGCCCCGCCAGGCCTGGATATTCCTTGCTCCGATCTGCAGATACTTCGCCAGATCCTCGCCCCGGCTGATCAGCAGGTCTATAGCCCCCCACATCAGCGCGATAAGCAGGACCGCCACGAGCAAATAAAACAAGGCTGTGCCGAGGGCATAGCGCCCGCCCACGAGCTGCGCGACCCGCTGTACCGGACCGTAGAATAACAAAGCAAAGATAAAGCCCAGCCCAATGGTTGAATAAACTGGTTTTAAGAATGCCAGCACGGCGATTGCTGTGAGTAGCAACAACACCGCCAGGATATAGCGGATCGGTGCCGGCCAGGGCGTCGAACTGGGTGATGAATCCATGCCATTCTCCTGCTAATTTTTCCGTATAGCCTGAAGCTCGAGGCTAAAAGAAGATCACATATAGAACCACCAGCGCCAGCAGATAAATCAACGGGTAAATCCAACCTAGAGCTTTATCGATCTGGATTATCCTTCCGGCCTGGTGATCGATCTCTAACCGCTTCAAGTAAACGTTGTATACCAGCAACAACGCGTTGATGATAAATACCATCGCCATGAGCGCATCCAGAAAGGTCAGGTAGCCCAGCCTGGGATAATTTTCCGCCAGGCTGAAGCTGAAGGCGATGAACAACAAAATATTACCCGCGGTTACCTCGATGCGCTTGTTGTAATCGTACAGCAGGAATGTCCACCAGGAGATCAGGGTGATCAATAAAACCGGGATAAAGATGCGGAAGACGTAATAGATCAGGTGCCGGGGGCCCTCGAAACTGAACGTAAAGCGCGAGTTGGTCTGCTGGGTGCTGCTTTGCACGCTTGTGATATCCGTCTTGAAGTCCTGGATAATGAGCTCTTCTTCGCCGTGATCCTCGCTGACCTCGCTGAAACCTGGCAGATCGACGAAAAAATACCTGTTATGCGGATGTAGCAAATCAATCTGGATCAGGAATTGCTGGACATCAAATGGGTATTGCCGAAAATCCAGATCCGCTTGCAGGTCAGTCGTGAAGCGCTCGAAATAGATGACACGACCGTTGGGCTTCCTCACTGCCACTTTGTTTTGGATCCACCGGTTGCCCTGCTGGTTGAAAAAAGTGAAATCAGGCCAGCGCCCATTTACATCCGCAAGAAAGCGGTCGAATTCCTTCTCTGTATAAATGATCTCGGAGCACTGGCAGGAATCCGGGCTGAAAGCCAGCGCGGGGTCGGTCCATTCCATTTGCAGGCTGCCGACCGCGTTGAAAAAACCATTCTTCTGGTCTATGTTTGCGATCTGTTGGAGCTTAATCCCAATCTGAACCTCGATTGGCTGGCGCACGACCGGCAGTTCGCTTGGCTGCGCCTGCCCGGTCAGGATCTCAGGGGCGTTGAGGCCTAACCAGAGCAAGTAATGCCCACTCGCCGCGGCGTTGTTTCCGTGCCCATCAAACACCTCGAGCGACGCGTTCTTGAGCCGCTCATCTATCTTGAAGGTCAGCGAGCTGTTTCTGGAGCTGCCTCTCAGGTTGGCTGCGCTGAGCGGCTTGTCCCCGAAATCCCGCAGGATGAGCGCCGGCGCCAAATCTCCAGACGTCGCCTCGACATAGGCATAAAATGTATCGCCCGGGTTGAAATCGATCAGGTTATAGCGCTGGCGGGTCTTTTGGGCGGAGATCTCCCCGGTGAGTTCTTCGACGCGCGCGTCCGGTCGGATCACATCCGCCTCGAGCCTGGCGAACGGCTGGCCTTGGGGTTCCGCCTCCCCCAAAAGCACCTGGGGCGCATCCAGGCCGACCGACAGGCGGTAATAGCCCGACGTTTGGCGCCCCAGAGTGGAAAATGAACCGCCGACCACCAACAAGTAGTCGTCATCTTCGGGAACCCGGAACTCCAGCGCCGCCGCATACCCTTTTCCGCTATCGTCATCCCAGGCCAACGTGAACCTGTCGCGCACCGCGTTGATTGCTGCCGAGGGATCTGTATCGTTGGCTGCGTTCTCCATTTCATGGGTGTAGCGCTCAATCAGATCACCCAGATCCTCTCCGCTTCTCAATATAAAAACGAAAGGATCGAGATTGCCCTGTACCGTCTCTACATAAACATACAGGCGCTGGTTCTGCTGCAAACCCGATAACCGGTAAACTGCCTGCCCGCCCGGATCGACATGCCCGTTGATAATCTGGACACGCCGCGGGCTTTGTGCCAGCGCAGGCAGGGCGACGATCAAGAGCAGGCCCAGGATGCAAACGAGCGCAATGGCTCTTAAGTAACGATGGCTAAAGGCAGCCTCACTCACTTGCCAATTCCTCGAGCGGTTCATCATGGATCGACTCCAAATCAATACGGTCAACTTGCGGGTCATTCGCTGTCAGGTTTGCGGTTTCGGCTGCCTTGTCTTCTTCTACCTCGTTACGGGTGCGCAATTCCATCCAGGCCGCGCCAATGCCGAACGTCGTTACCAGCACCGCGATCACCCAGCCGATCATCGGGATCGAGATCGATGCCACGTAGATCAGCAAGCCGACCAAAATTGCCAACACCCGGTGAGCGGCTTTGGGAGCCAGCTTTTGTAGCAGCCAGTCTCCCACAAAGTATGACACGATAATCTTTGTCCCGAAGATCACCAGCACCCCAAACAGCGCGGCCGCCAGCGCCAAGGCGGGGTACGCAACGGCCCAAAAAGCCAACGCGAGGGGCCACAAATCCAGGCTGCCAACCCATAAGCCGACAAACAGAAGGATGATCGTCAGCAGCAGAACCACCCCCAGGAGGTTGATTGCCAGCACCAGCCCCAGCAGCCCATACCCCAGGGCAGAAAGCGGTTTTCTCTCCAGGGCCCGCCTCGTTCTGATCAGCCGCCGCGGAAACAACCAGGCGGCCAGCAAGCCAAACGCAAACAGGACCACCAAATCCTCGAACCGCTCTGACAGCCAGTAGCGCGCCTCTGTCCAATCGATGCCGCCTGCCTGCTGCACGGCCTGCAGATCGGCGCTTTCTGAACGCGCATCGACCGGGCCGAAGGCTGCTTGAACCGCCTGCCAGCCTGCCCACCCCAGCAGCCCGCTTGCGCCGCTCAAGCGCCAGGCTGGCAGCGCGCTGGTATCGTTGTCCTCGCTCAGTCTGATCTGAGGCGCATGGATCGACCCCAGAGCTGCGTTGATCAGTTCCAGCGGACCGATCACCGTTCTCATGTTCCGCTCCACGCGGCCATCCAACCGCGCGCCAAAACACCAGGCAACCAGGTCGCGCCCGATCGAAGAGCCAGGTCGGGTAACCAGGCTGAGGCCGATGAAATACAGGTTGCGGTGCAGCGCCGCTTCCGGGCCCAGGGTCATTTCCAAGCTGGCGCCGGAGACAGTGCCCTGCAACTGGCTGTTGATCTGTACCGCTTCTCCCAACACGATCAGGCTGCCGTTCACTTCCCCATTGATCGCAACCCGGTTGCCGATCACGAAGACATCTCCGTGCACGGTCCCATCAATCGAAGGGGATTCCCCCACTAAAAACAGGTCGTTGTCCACAACCTTCCCGGCTGGGACGTCCCCTTGAAGAATCACGCCTTTCGCCAGCGCCGGCTGAAAAACGCCCAACGCTAATAGGAACAACAAAGGCAATACGAGCCAGGCACCCCGTCGCTTCAAGAGCCTGTTTTCTGTACACCTGGAAGTATATTCGGCTTTCATCGTCGGGATTCTCCTCTTTTTTGTGTATCAGGAAGCTCAAGATCTTGAAGGGTTTCCATTTCGTAATC